>NZ_JBWYIQ010000001.1:0-166580 GCF_056779795.1 Acinetobacter sp. ANC_7682
CAGCATTGGATAGCTGCGTCGGAGTAGGTTTGATTTCGCCCTTGTTTGCCTTTTGATGGAGCATACCATTGCGTAGCAGGATCAAACCAAAGGGCAATATTTCCGCGACTCATGAGTGCTCGGTTATATGCGGGCCAATTGGTTGTGAGGTAGATTTTGTGTGTAGGCTTCTTCATTTGAAAATTATATCGCTGAAAAAGCCTTTACAGATAGGTTTGTGCAACAAAGCCTTTCAAAAGCATTAAATCGTATATGTTTAGTCATAATGAAAATATAAAATAATTAAATGTTTATATTCTCATTATATGAAATATCATACTTATTATTTAATGAGAAAAACTGCAATATACATAATAAAAAATAAATGAATTGATTATGTTTGAAATCAGATTAGTAAATAAAATAATCGTATAAAAAATTAAAATAATTAGTGCTAATTTAATTTTATTCAATTTTTTTGAAGAGAATAAAATGACCGCACAAATAGATATAAAATTGCATGAAGCTGAAATTTCAAAAGAATTCTACCAAATTCATCAGCCAGCGCATGTGATTAAGACAGATCAAGAAGCGATTCAAATCGCACAACAGCTCGCTGAAGATTTTGCAAAGGAAGCCTCCATTCGTGATCATGAACGCCGTTTACCTTTGAGCGAAATTAACAAGTACTCTCAATCAGGGCTTTGGGCAATTAACATTCCAAAGCAATATGGCGGTGCAGGAGCGAGCTACAAGACTCTCGCTGAAGTTGTTAAAACCATTTCTAGCGCTGATCCATCACTAGGTCAAATCGCACAAAATCATTGGGTGTTTCTAGAGCATATCCGTTTAGATGCCACCGAAGAACAAAAACAATTCTTTTTTAAAGCAGTACTGGGTGGAGAGCGTTTGGGGAATGCTTTCTCAGAAAAAGGGTCTAAGACGGTTGCCGATCTCACCACAAAAATAGAATTTGATGCTTCTGGCAATGGGATTGTGAATGGACAAAAATTCTTTGCGACTGGAGCTTTACTGGCACACCGCATTCCAGTTGTTGCGATTGATGCTGAAGGAAAACCATTTGCTGCAATCGTGCCACAAGGGACAGAAGGTGTAAAAATTACCAATGATTGGAGTGGGTTTGGTCAGCGTACAACGGTCAGTGGATCAGTCGAATTAAACAACGTTAAAGTAGATGCAAAATATATCGTTCCAATTTATCAAGCTTTTGTAAGACCGACAGCAGCTGGAGCAATTTCTCAATTTATTCAAGCTGCTGTAGATGCTGGGATTGCACGTGGTGCGATTCAAGAAACGATTCATTACGTTCGTAACTTTGCACGTCCATGGATTGATTCAGGTTTAGATAAAGCAAGTTCAGATCCATATACCATTGCCAATATTGGTGAATTGAAAATTAAGCTGCGTGCTGCTGAAGCCGTTCTGGATTTGGCAGGATTAGCGATTGATTTAGCACTTGCTGAACCGACCGAAGATCATATTAATGAAGCAACATTGCTCGTGGCTGAAGCAAAAGTCTTAACGACTGACATTGCGATTTTAGCAGCGAATAAATTATTTGAGCTTTCTGGCACGCGTTCGACCTTATCAGAATTAAATTTAGATCGTTATTGGCGCAATGCCAGAACACACACTTTGCATGATCCCGTGCGTTGGAAATACAACATTGTAGGAAATTATTTTCTAAATGATGTCCCACCACCACGTCATCCATGGAGCTAAGGAGAAATTTATTATGACTATATTAAATCAGAATGAAGAACTTTCACTTGGTGCCAACTATGAAGAGGTTGCAGCAAAGTTTCGACCGATTTTTAAGCGGATTGCAGAAGGGGCCGTTCAACGAGAAACCGATCGTGATTTGCCTCATGAACAAATTAAATGGTTAAACGATGTAGGTTTTGGTGCATTACGTGTACCAAAAAAATATGGTGGTACAGGTTTTACCCAACAGCAACTTTTCCAAATCTTAATCGAGTTGGCGACAGCGGATTCAAATATTGTGCAAGCTTTACGTGGACATTTTGCATTTGTCGAAGACCGTTTAGTGGCCCATAAAGATCAATCACAAGCGTTTTGGTTTAAGCGATTTGTAAATGGTGAAATCGCAGGAAACGCTTGGACAGAAGTCGGTAATGTTGAGATAGGCGACGTCATTACCCGAGTGAAACAAAATCAACAAGGCGAATATGAAGTTTCAGGAGAAAAGTTCTATTCTACAGGTACTATTTTTGCCGATTGGATTGATCTTTTTGCCTATGATGAGACCACTGATCAGCATGTGATTGCAGCGGTCTCAACTAAAGCTAATGGAATTAAAGTACATGATGATTGGGATGGATTTGGTCAAAAAACCACTGGAAGCGGGACGCTAAAAATCAACCAAGTGTCGATTGAACGAGATCATATTTACCCGTTTGATCAGCGTTTTAAATATCAAACAGCTTTTTATCAAGTTGTACATCTAGCAACACTGACCGGCATCGCATTTTCTGCGGTGGAGACCTTTAGTGAGGAAGTGCGTAAGCGTACTCGAATCTTTAGCCACGGGAATGCTGATCTTGTCCGTGATGATGCTCAGATTCTACAAGTGATTGGTAAGGCATCTTCCCAAGCATTTGCCAGTCAAGCCATTACTTTAAAAACAGCTGCAGCACTGGATGATGCATATTTAAGTCACTTTAATGCTTCATCTGAAAAAGATCATGAGATTAACCAAATTGCGGAACTAGAATCTGCTCAAGGGCAGGTAGTCATTTCAGATCTTGTACTTGATTTAACAACTAAACTATTCAATAGTTTGGGTGCTTCAGCCAGCGCTTCATCGAAGCAGTTAGATCGTTTCTGGCGTAATGCAAGAGTCGTATCCTCACATAATCCGATTATTTATAAGGAGAAAGTGGTGGGGGCTTTTGTCGTGAATCAAACTGAATTGCCATTTGTATGGCAAATTGGTAATAGTCCTTTGGCGAAACACTTGAAAGCTCAAGTGGCTTAATTGATGTAATTTCGATGATGCTGCTAAGAAGGTCCTGTTAAGGACCTTTTTACTAGGTTCTTAAATAAGAGTCTAATAGCCTAAGCGATTTAGATAGATCACTTTAAAAAACACTAAAGAATAGTGTCTTAACGATTTAAAGCGAGCTTAAGAAGCCTTATCTGTTTGCAGAAGCCCTGATTCATCAACTTTACCGATACGCCATTGATAAGGGGGTAATGCACCATTTACGCTAAAGTCTCCGACAATTCGATCTTTATAAATTCTTGGGTTGTGAGATGCGAGCGTACGAATATTTCGCCAGAAACGATCTAAAGCTAAGTTTTTATCAGTGGCTGATGCTCCTAGAGCATCAAAAATGATGGTCGAAGCATTTAATGCAAGTGTAGTGATAATGGTTTGAGATTGAGCAACCTCTAATTCTGCTATGGCATTTTGATCTGCTTCGAGTTGTTCATTATCATTCAACCCAGCTTCAAAAGCACGTTGTATCGCCTGTGCATTTTTTTCAATAATTGCTGCAGTGGTGTAGGCGACACCACGAATTTGACCCACCACTTGTAGGATTTGAGCATCATTACGGACGTAGGAAGCATTGGCATGTGTATAATTTCTTTCACGTTTATAAACTTCAGCTGATACTTCATAGCTTGCTGCTCTTGTAAGTCCTGAAATAATTGCCAATTGAATCAGTTGATAGAATGCTGCTGAATATTTAAAGCGCTGTTGGTCTCCGATGACATCTTGTTGATTCACAACAACATGATTGAACTTAGTAGTACCACTTGCTGTAAGAATTTGACCAAAACCATTCCAGTCATCCACAATCTCAACACCTTCGGCATGTCGAGGGATTAGAATGCTGGCTGATTCTCCATACAAATCAGTAATACCCACATCAATCCAGTCTGCATACAAGCTTCCTGTGGTATAAAATTTTTGTCCATTCAATATCGTGCGTCCCTCAGCATCTTTGGAAAGTCTCGTTTTAAATTCATGAATGGACTCATTTCCACCTTCAGACCATGCGCTTCCAATAATTTGACCTTGAGCTACTCTAGGAAGCCATATAGATTTAAACTGTGGGTCGCGGCTGAGCAGTAAATCTTCCACAAAGCCAAAATGTACGCGAAGTGCCTGAGGTAAATTTGCATCAGCTTCGGCAAGTTCGATTAATAGATTAAATAATTCTGGAATAGTTGCATCAAATCCCCCTTGCGAACTGGGTAAGCGAAGTTTCGTAAAACCGATGTCTTTTAACCATTGAATCTGTTCAAAAGCTAAAATTCGTTTTTTTTCGCGTTCTGATCGCGAAGCTTTGATTTTTTCAAATGTAGGTCTGAATAACGAGGCGAGGCTTTCATAACGTGAAGAAGGTCCTTGTCCCCATACAGCATTAATTTGTGTGGTCAGTGCGCTGGGGCGGTGTTGCAATGCAGTTTGAGGTTTTAAATCAATAATACTCATAATAATCAGTCTTAATTCAAAATTAAAATAAAATAATAGCTCTTATAAAATGTGTGGAAATCGATTTATTGTGATATGTAAATATAATATATTGGATTAAAGGAAATTTAGATATTATCTTAAATAAAGAAAATGATATTCAATAAAATGAATTGAGATATAATAATATTGTGATTGAAAAAAGGATTTAAATTAAATGATTAAAGATTTTAAATCGAATACTTATATTTGTGATGATCATGTCATAGATACGATTTATTGGTTGATGCACCACCAAGATAGTTATGATCGGTTTGAGTTTGATGCATTTAGTCAAAAAATAACGGTACACCATGCCAATGGAACAGATGAAATTAAGCCGGGACAGTATCTTAATGCCAGTTATGGCATATTGATCACATCATAAAAAACCGAAGCAAAGCTTCGGTTTTTAATTAAGCGAAGCTTTGAAATTAACTTGCCATTGCATCTATAGTCAGCTCTGATACAGTCGGCTTCGCTTTTTCTGCTTTTAGACCTAACTTATCGAATAACTGCTTATCTTTGCCTTCACCAGCATTAGGTGTCGTTAAAAGCTTTTCACCTGAGAACAAAGAGTTAGCACCTGCCATAAACGCTAAAGCTTGATCAGAATCAGAAAGAGATTCACGACCCGCTGAAAGTCTTATATAACTTTTTGGCATGATAATGCGCGCTACGGCAATCGTGCGAATCCATTCAGTCACATCGAGTTTTTCAACATCTGCTAAGGGTGTGCCTTCGATCGGTACAAGCATGTTGATTGGTACCGATTCTGGATGAATAGCTAAGGTGGCAAGTTCATGTAATAGACCAATACGATCTTGAGTATCTTCACCTAAGCCAACAATTCCACCGCTACACACTTTCATGCCTGCTTGGCGTACAAAGTCTAAAGTATTTAAACGATCATCATAAGTGCGTGTGGTAATCACATTTGGATAGTACTCACGAGAGGTATCTAAATTGTGATTGTAATAATCTAAACCTGCTTCTTTTAAACGTTCCGCTTGTGATTGATTGAGCATCCCTAAGGTCATACAAGTTTCAAGTCCTAGGGCCTTTACCTCACGTACCATTTCAATTACATAAGGCATATCGCGTTCATGAGGATTTCGCCATGCAGCACCCATACAAAAACGAGATGATCCAGAAGCGAGAGCTTCTTTGGCTTCATTAATTACTTTTTCAACAGCAATTCTTTTTTCGGCTTCAAGTTTGGAATCATAACGTGCAGATTGAGAACAGTATTTACAATCTTCAGGGCATTTCCCCGTTTTGATCGATAGTAATGTGCTGACCTGAATGGTATTTGCATCAAAGTATTGACGATGCACGCGTTGTGCTTCGAAAACTAAGTCCATGAAGGGTTGTTCATAGAGTTTTTGTATTTCTTCACGCGTCCAATCATTGCGTACTTGCATAATTTATCCATCAATTAAAAAGCTACTTATTTGATCATACTGTAATTTTAATAAAGCAAAATCGTAAAATATGACAATAATGACTCAAAAAAATTATCAAATTCGCCAACTCAATAGAAATTAATCATTGTTGATTTAGTTACAAACTTAACTATTTTTATGCATTTTTCGCCACAAAATTATTTTTTGGGAACTTGATGCTGAGAACTTGTTGCTAACGTGTGCTTAAAATTTCAGATCATGCTCAAAACGGTGTTTTTGCGCTGTCAAGGCATCTTGTAAAAGTACAGTTAATTATTTCTTTTTGATTGTTGTTCTTGTACTGCCCAGTCAATATGGATTTGCACAATCTCACTAGACTGATTTCTTTTTAGTATCAATTGCTCAATATTGTTTGGATGATACGGTGCATTCCCGATTCCAATCGCAATATTCCGCATAAAGCTTTCATAGCCTGTTCTACGCAGTGGACTGCCTTCTGTGTTGGCTAAGAATGTTGCTTCGTCCCATTGCCATAATTCTATTAAAGAAAGACGATCCAGCCCATGACGGGGATGGAAATCAGCAACCGTTGTGGTTTGTGCGAAACTATTCCAAGGACAAATCAGCTGGCAATCATCACATCCAAATACGCGATTACCTATGCCACGGCGTAGTTCTTCAGGAATCACCCCTTGGTATTCAATGGTCAGATAGGCAATACATTTTCGGGCATCTAATTGATATGGCGCTACAATCGCCTGCGTTGGACAAATATCAATACATGCTGTACATGAGCCGCAATGTGCACTGGCAGGCTCGTCAAAGGGTAATTCAAGAGAACTAAACAGTTCACCGAGTACAAAAAAGGAACCCGATTTTTTGTGGATGAGCAGGGTATGTTTACCTGTCCAACCCATACCTGCAGATTCAGCGAGTGATTTTTCAAAAATAGGGGCTGAATCGGCGAAAGGTCTTGATTCAAACGGACCGACTTTTTCACGAATAAGGTTTGAAAGTGTTTTTAATTTACCGCGCATGGTTTTATGGTAATCCCGTCCGCGTGCATATCGCGCAATAACGGCAGAATTAGGGAAATCAGGTACTGTTCGAGGTTGAGGTCGTTCAACCAAATAATTCATTCTGACGCAGATAATACTTTTTGTATGGGGAACCAACAGTGTTGGATTAGCACGTTTTTCCAAATTTTCTTCGAGGAACTTCATGTCACCATGAAATCCTTGATCTAAATATGCTTTTAATCGAGGTAATTCATCTTGAGCATCAGGTCGGGCAATGACACAATCAGCGAAGCCCAGTTCCAATGCTTGAGATTTAATCCAAGCTTTAAGCGCATGAGGATCAAATTGCTGTGTTGGAATACGAGCTGGTATAGATGAGAGAGATTGAGTCATAAATAAAAAAAGGAACGATAATGCATCAACAAGTTTATCACAGCAGTGAGATACAAGCTTGGGAACAGCGCTGGTTTGACGATCAAAATAGTGCTTTTGGTCTTATGCAGCAAGTTGCTTGGATGATGGCACAAGAAATCATCACAATTCTTCAAGGTATTGAAAAAAAGAAAATCCGTATCGCAGTCTGCTGCGGCAAAGGAAATAATGCAGGGGATGGTTATCTTGTTACGTACTATTTAGCACAGCACTCTTTATCACGACATTGTTCATTCAACCAAAATCTAGAAATCGATATTTTTTCTTTTTCACAAGTCGATCATCACTCGGCTGACTCCTTGCAGAGTGCTTATAAAATGAGTCAATCCATACCACTTAAGCAGTTCACCGATCTGAACCATTGTAAGGGTTATGATGTCTATATTGATGCATTGTTTGGAATTGGAATTAATCGTACTTTAAGTGAAGACTGGCAGAGAATTATCCATCATATTAATGAGCAAGACGGCGTCAAAATTGCGATTGATATGCCGAGCGGTTTAGATGCAAATACAGGTCAACCATTACCAATGGCTATTCATGCTCAGCATACGCTTACCACACTCGCATATAAGGTAGGGCAATTTGTAGGGCGTGCACAGGATTTTATAGGACATCTAAAACTCATTCCCATTTTACCATGTGACTCAGATTTAAAACCTGTGGCCCGATTAAGCCCAGTCAAAACAATTTTGCCGCGACGACACTCTACAGGACATAAAGGAACGTATGGGCATGTGCTCGTGATTGGCGGTCATGCACAAATGGGAGGTGCGGTGATTATGGCGGCTGAAGCTGCATTTGCCGCTGGGGCGGGTAAAGTCACGATCGTGTGTGATGCTAAACATCATTCAGCAATTTTGTCACGATCTCCCAATGTAATGGTGCAGGATATTAATCGTTTCGATCCATCACAACGAAAAAATTTGCTACAGCAAGTCGATTCGATTTGTTTTGGAATGGGGTTGGGACGTGATGATTGGGCAGCTGAGCAATATGATCAATGGATGAGTATTCTGTCCTCTACGAACAAACCGACTGTACTCGATGCTGATGCATTGTGGTTCTTATCTGAAAAGCCCATTCGACTCAATGAGAGAACTTACGTAACGCCACATCCTGGTGAGGCTGCAAAACTTTTACACTCTAGCGTGGCGGAAGTTGAGCATGACCGCATCAAAGCAATTAAACGATTACAAACACTTTATGCTGGTGAATGGGTATTAAAAGGTGCAGGAAGTTTAACAATTGACACGCAGCAAACCATTTGGATTTGCACCCAGGGTAATCCAGGAATGGGTACAGGTGGAATGGGGGATATTCTTGCAGGAATGATTGCTAGTCTTAAAGGACAATTGTCTAATTCCATCCAGCTTCATGAAATTGTTAACTTACATGCCGTGGCAGGTGATGTATTGGCTCAACAGGGTGAACGTGGTTTGTTAGCTCAGAATATGGCTCAAGCGATTTATCAAATAGTAAATCTAAAATAAAATTCAGGGATAGATATGCGATATTTAAAATTAACGATACAAGGTCTTGTTCAAGGGGGCGGATTTCGTCGCTGGTTTATGGAACAAGCCTTAAAGTTGCATTTAACTGGTTACGTTAAAAATATGGATAATGGGGATGTGGAAGCTGTCATTGTTGGTACATATCAAGATGTCAATGACATGATCAAACTGGCCATGGCAGGGCCTCATAATAGTAAAGTTAAGCAAATCTTCTATGAAGACTTAATTGACATCAAAGAGCGTGATTTCGATAGCTTTAAAATTCGCCAATAAGTGCATTGAGTGTCGAGAGACTTTTAACGTCGACGACTACTGCTGCGGCTTCGTCCACGTGCCATTCCACCTAAAGCATTTAAGACGGCCAATTTACTCATACTGCCAGAGGCATGTGCATGGCAAATTGCTGCGGCAAGTGCATCTGCAGCATCGGCTTGTGGTTGAATATTTAAATTAAGTATGCGCATGACCATCATTTGAACCTGTTCTTTATCAGCAGCGCCATAGCCAACAACAGATTGTTTAATTTGACGCGCAGTATATTCAGCCACTTGTAGATCTAAATTGACCAATGCCGCTATAGCTGCACCGCGTGCTTGACCAAGTTTTAAGGCAGAGTCAGGATTGACCGCCATAAAAACCTGTTCAACAGCAGCTTCAGTAGGACCATGAAATTTAACGATTCTTTCAATGCCTGAAAAAATTCGTTTTAAACGTTCAGGCATGTCAGGTGTTTCAGTGCGAATTGTTCCAGCATCAACAAAAGTGAGTTTTTGCCCCTCTTTTTGAATAATACCGTAACCTGTTAGACGTGAACCAGGATCAATTCCGATAATTAATGACATTCCATGACTTTAAAAATAAAATAATGCCCATATTGTTACATAAGCGTATGAAAAAAGCTTGATACAGATTGAGCAGATGATTACGACCCTATATTTAAATTTTTGAGATTAGATTACATTTCATGAAATTAGCTCTTATTGTTTTAATCGGTATAGTCCTTGAAATCTTCGTATGGGTCGGTGTGGGTGATCTAGTCGGAAGTATGTGGTATGTATTCTTCTGGTTTATTGCTGCATTCTTTATTGGTTTAAATATGGTTCGTTCTCATGCATCAGGTTTAATGCCACAGATGCAGCAAATGCAACAAGGTCATATGAGTGCTGATCCGAATTTGACCAATAACTTACCTAAAATTATTGCGGGTATTTTCCTTTTGATTCCGGGGTTAATTTCCGATCTATTCGCCTTACTTATTCTAATTCCACCTGTTCAAACAGCATTTAAAGCGGTGATGATGAAAACCATGATGAAGCGTCAGCAAGCCATGATGGAAAAAATGATGGGTGGTATGATGGGAGATATGGGCGGCATGGGTGGTCAAGCAAATGGTCAGAATCCATTTGCAGATTTAATGCGCCAAATGCAAGAAATGCAGAATCAGCAGCATGGTCGTGGTTCAAATGACACTACTATTATTGATGGTGAAGCGAGAGAAATTACACCTGAAGCAAAGAAAATTGAAATGAAAGACGTTAATCAAAAGTAAATTGCGCATGTTCAAAAATCAGACCTAATGTCTGGTTTTTTTATTTTTGTATCTCGATTTTCCTAAAAAACAGTATAATTCAAACAATTTTTATTAATTTTTGATTTATGTCTCTATTACTTACCATCTGTGTCCTACATCTTGTTGCTCAATTGAGTCCTGGACCTGATATTTTGTTGATTGCCAAATGCGCAGCGTCAACCACAATCGCAAACACGTTGAAAGTTATTTTAGGTATTTCTATTGGAATTTTATTTTGGGTGATTTTAACTTTATCAGGTTTTGCACTTTTGATTGCCCAATTCCCATGGATTCAACAAGTCTTAATGTTAGTCGGTGGTTTATTTTTGGCAAAAATGGGCTGGGCGATGCTAAAGGGTGGTTGGAAAACTTATAAGTCTTTCAAACTTTATGCAATTGATGAAAATCAGTCACCTCTAAAAGCTGAAAAATACTTTTTGATGGGGTTGTTTACAAACCTATCCAATCCTAAAACACTGATTTATTTTAGTAGTGTATTTTCACTTGCCTTAACCGCTTCAGCACCAGAGATGTTGAAAATACAACTGGCAGTCATTATTCCGATTCAAACGTTTTTAACCTTTACGTTTTTGATGGTCGTTTTAGCACGACCTAAAATTAAACAGCTCTACCAGCGTTCAGGGCATTACATAGATATGGCATCGGGTGGTCTATTTTTGATCTTTGCAGTCTGGTTGTGGATAGATGCGCTTATTTTGCTTAACTGAATCCTGATCTAACTCTTCTGTTTGAGTCAGAACGAGCGTGTCTTGCTGATAACGTCTTGGTCGCAAAGTTGCTTCAGTATTTTCAGAACCTTGATAAGAGCGACTTCTGTTTGCTCTTTCTCTCAAGCCGCCTTTCTTAATTAATTGAACCATCGTCATATCATCATTTTTTCACTACGTTTATTTTACTTCAATTTATGATTTCCATGCGGATATGATGGGCGAGCGCGTGAATAAAATATGGATAATCTCTAGAAGAAAAAAGAATGATAGAGCAGGTTGTCAAAAAAAATTCATATAGATATCTGATAATACAAGATATTGAATGAAGACATAGATGGTTGCTGTTTTATAGCTACATCATGAGGTTGATTATTGGTGAAGGCTTATATAGTATAAATATTAGCCTCTAAGGTGATGTAGATAAAAATAAAAAGACAGTCAAATCGGGAGGATGAGTATGCTGTATCAGTATCATTGTGCGTGTTGCGACAAGGTGGTTGCTTCGACAGACAAAGTGTGTTCTGAATGCGGATCACAAAATATCAGAACACCTTATGGTTTTTGGATATTTTGTATCATTGCGTGTTTAGCCGCAGCCATTGTGTTTAAAGTGGCCCATTTATATTTACAAGATAACCAAAATGTCCCTGTGAAGCAGTCGTTTTTGGACACGCTTCATCAAAGTGATAAAGCAAATTGAATCTATAAAAAAGCCCACATCAATGTGGGCTTTTTTATTTGGAAATTACAAACCAGCTGATGCTTTAAGCGCTTCAACCTTGTCTGTCTTTTCCCAAGTGAATGCAGTATCAGAACCTTCACGACCAAAGTGACCATATGCAGCAGTTTGCTTATACATCGGTTGAATGAGATTCAACATACGTGTAATACCATATGGACGTAAATCGAAATGCTCTCGTACCAATGCAATAATCAATTCTTCAGAAACCTTAGCAGTATTGAATGTATTGATTGAGATAGATGTTGGTTCAGCAACACCAATCGCATAAGACACTTGAATTTCACATTTATCGGCTAAACCAGCGGCAACAATATTTTTTGCAACATATCGACCAGCATAAGCAGCAGAGCGGTCTACTTTAGATGGATCTTTACCAGAGAAAGCACCACCACCGTGACGAGCCATACCACCATATGTATCTACAATGATTTTACGACCTGTTAAACCACAGTCACCGACTGGACCACCAATCACAAACATACCAGTAGGGTTGATATGGAATTTGGTATCCGCATGGAACATATCTGCTGGAATCACTTTTTTCACGATTTCTTCAATGACAGCTTCTTTTAAATCGGTCTGTGAAATCTCAGGATCGTGTTGAGTCGATAATACGACCGCATCTAAACGAACAGGTACGCCATTTTCGTATGCAAAAGTCACTTGGCTTTTCGCATCTGGACGTAACCATGGCAGACTTCCGTTACGACGAAGTTCTGCTTGTTTTTCCATAAGACGGTGCGCATACGAAATAGGAGCAGGCATTAAAACATCTGTTTCGCGACTCGCGTAGCCAAACATTAAACCCTGATCGCCAGCACCTTGATCTTCAGGTTTTTGACGATCTACACCTTGAGCAATTTCAGGAGATTGTTTGCCAATCATGTTGATGACAGCACAAGTCGAACCATCGAAACCTAAATCAGAATGATGGTATCCAATGCCATTTACGGTTTGGCGTACAATTGCTTCAAAGTCTACATTTGCAGTTGTTGTGATTTCACCTGCAAGAACAACAGCACCTGTTTTTACAAGCGTTTCACAAGCAACCCGTGCATATGGGTCTTCTTTTAAGATTGCATCCAAAATAGCATCACTGATTTGGTCAGCCATTTTATCTGGATGGCCTTCGCTTACAGATTCTGAAGTAAATACAGCGTACTCGCGCATAAGTCCTATCACAGTTATTTCTAAAGACGCAATATGGTACATCGACTTAACGTTAAGGACTAGCTTAACCTGACTAAAAAGCATGAATTTATGTCATTTTTGTGTTTTTTTAATTGATATCATCATCTGTTAAATTGATAAGTGAAAACTTTTGTATAAGACTTATTCTTTTTAAGACTGAGCTGAAATAAAAAACAGCTTAAGTGGGTACGAAAGAATATGAATATATGATTCAACATCAGTACTTTAAAAAAAGGCCAAGCGACTAAAAAATATTGGATTGAATTGAATATTGGTAAAACCGACTCGCATTGTATGAATTTTTTCGCTTTAGGGCTGAAATATACGTTTCTGGGCTTTACGCTGTTTGATTTTTTTAAGACAATACACCCAGTTTTTGAATTTTATTCATTTCCCATCTTTAATTTATCGGACACTGATCTATGACAACCCCGCTGAATGAACGTCGCATTGCTAACGCAATTCGTGTACTTGCAATGGATGCTGTGCAAAAAGCAAATTCTGGACATCCAGGTGCACCAATGGGGATGGCTGATATTGCTGATGTTGTATGGCGTGAATTCTTAAATCACAATCCGACAAACCCTCAGTGGGCTAACCGCGACCGTTTTGTATTATCAAATGGTCATGGCTCAATGCTTCAATATGCATTATTACATTTGACTGGCTATGATCTTTCAATTGAAGATTTAAAAGCATTCCGTCAATTGCATTCTAAAACACCGGGTCACCCAGAATTAGGTTATGCACCTGGTATCGAAACAACTACTGGTCCATTAGGGCAGGGTATCGCGAATGCTGTCGGTTTTGCTTTGGCTGAAAAAACCTTAGCAGCGCAATTCAACAAAGAAGACATTAAAGTCGTTGATCATTTCACTTACTGTTTCTTAGGTGACGGCTGTTTAATGGAAGGTGTTTCTCATGAAGCATGTTCATTGGCAGGTACTTTGGGTCTAGGTAAATTAATTGCTTACTATGACGACAATGGTATTTCAATTGATGGTGAAGTAGAAGGTTGGTTCTCTGATGACACAGAACAACGCTTCTTAGCTTATGGCTGGCAAGTATTGAAAGTTGATGGTCACGATGCAGATGCATTACGTGCGGCAACTTTAGAAGCTAAAGCTGAAACGAAGAAACCAACAATCATTATCTGTAAAACGATTATTGGTTTAGGTTCACCAAACAAACAAGGTAAAGAAGATTGCCATGGTGCACCACTGGGTAACGACGAAATCGCATTAACACGTGAAGCGTTGGGTTGGACTGAAGGACCATTCGAAATTCCTGCTGACGTTTATGCTGCATGGGACGCGAAAGAAAAAGGTCAACAAGCAGAAGCAGCTTGGAACGAAGTATTTGCACAATATGAAGCAAAATATCCTACTGAAGCGGCTGATCTTAAACGTCGTTTAAGCGGTGAATTACCTGCTGACTTCGTTGCAAAAGCGGATGCGTATATTGTTGAAGTAAACGCAAAAGCTGAAACCATCGCAACACGTAAAGCAAGCCAAAATGCAATCCAAGCATTTGCCCCAATGCTGTCTGAAATCTTAGGTGGTTCTGCTGACTTAGCAGGTTCTAACTTAACACTTTGGAAAGGCGCACAAGGCGTTCAAGACAATGCTGCAGGTAACTACGTACACTATGGTGTACGAGAGTTCGGTATGACTGCAATCGCAAACGGTGTTGCACTTCACGGTGGTTTCATTCCTTACGTAGCAACATTCCTCATGTTTATGGAATATGCACGTAACGCAGTACGTATGTCTGCATTGATGAAACAACGTGTGATTCATGTTTACACACACGATTCTATTGGTTTGGGTGAAGATGGTCCAACACACCAACCAATTGAACAAATCGCATCTTTACGTGGTACACCAAACCTCAACACATGGCGCCCATGTGACACAGTTGAAGCAGCAATTTCTTGGAAATCTGCGTTAACACGTTCTGAAGGTCCAACTGCGTTGATCTTCTCTCGTCAAAACTTAGCATTCCAAACACGCACAGAGGCACAAATTGCTGATGTTGCGAAAGGTGGTTATGTATTGGCTGAAGAAAAAGGCGAATTGAAAGCGATCATCATTGCAACAGGTTCAGAAGTTGCATTGGCAATGGAAGCTTATGCACAGCTTGAAGGTGTGCGTGTTGTGTCTATGCCATGTGCTGAAGAATTTGTGAAGCAAGATGCTGCTTACCGTGAGGCAGTTCTTCCATCTAACATTCGTGCACGTGTTGCTGTAGAAGCGGCACATGTAGATTACTGGTGGAAATTTGTAGGTCTAGATGGTCGTGTAATCGGTATGACTACGTATGGTGAATCTGCACCAGCGAAAGATTTGTTCCAACACTTCGGTATTACGACTGAAGCAGTTGTCGCAGCAGTGAAAGAAATTACTGCTTAATTCTTAGAATTAAGTGTTTTAAAAGGCGTCCCAACTGTGGGGCGTCTTTTTATTTTTATGTATCTATATAGATACATTCATTCCCTAAATTTCAGATTAGAAGTGAGTAGCGCAATGAGTTTGTACGAGCAAATTAGTGATGAAATTACTTTAATGGATGCGGGTGAGCAAAAGTGGATTGGTGAAGACTTACCACTTGAAGCGATGGTAGCAGTAGAATTATTGCTACAAGATATGGCTGAAGAGAAAATCATTAAAGTACGTCGAAAAAATCGTGAAAAAACTTCAGGATTAAAACAGATTGATCGTATTCTGATTGAAAAGCTTTAACAGTCATAAAAAAAGCCTCTTATGAGGCTTTTTTATTATCCTATTTTTATTATTTTACAGTTAATTAGCCGTAGTTTCTGACACGGTAAAATTTAATTTTGGATCAGCATTTTGTTGAATTGTCCATTCACCACTTACTCTGAAAGATGCAGCTGAAGCGTAAGTATCTTCCATAAACTGGAAATACGTGATTAAGCCATCTTTAACTATTGCTTTAATTGAAAAAGGTGAAGTAAAAGTGCGCTTAGCGTGAACAGATGTATAAGTAAATTGACCGAATACAGCCACTGTTTCATTTTCAGCTAAAATATCTGTGATTTGAAAATCATCGATCGTCCAATAAGTTCCGACATTAGAAAAAGTATATATATAGACATCACGACCTGTAGAAGTACCAGCCCAAGGTTCAATTTGTTTAAGTTCAGGATTGTTGAAATTTAGCGAAGTATAAATGGCATCTTCAGCCACTAACTTTTCTGAAGCAATCGCTACTCTTGATTTATCAGTATTATATAAAAAAGCCAATACGACATCTTTAGGTGCTTTAGTTTTAAGCGCTTTATCAATCGCTTGTTGTTGTTCACTCATCATTATTCTCCAGTTCAAAGTGGTAATTTTAGTATTATAAATGAGACAAAATATTGGTATATTGTATAAATGTTTAATTTAATCTCATATTTAAGATATGTGTTGATGTTAACTGCTTATTAGTAGAAAGCTTAAAGATGAAAAACATGATCTATACACAAGTGATAGTCATAATCTGATCAAATTGATTTGATAAAAGTGACACCTTCTTAAGGTGCGTTCTAATCTTGCAACAAACTGTTCTATCTGTACTGATGCAAGAATTTCAGAATGCTATACATTATTCACTATCCATTTCATAAATGTTTTTAAAAAATTTGAGGAAAAATTGATGAACTTTAAAACAATAGCGTTAAGTGCCGTAGTGATTTCTGTAGCAACAGTTTCAGTTGCTAAACCAGTTGAGTATAAAATTGATCCAACTCATACAGCGACAGTATTTACTTGGGATCATTTTGGCTTTTCTACACCATCAGGTAATTTTAGCGATATCCAAGGGACGATCAAAGTAGACAATGAAAAGCCTGCAAATTCAGCGGTGAATGTCACAATTCCACTTTCAAGTATCAATACAAATGTCAAAGCTTTAGATGAACATTTATTGAAACCAGATTTCTTTGATGCTGAAAAATATCCGAATATCACTTTTAAAAGTACTAAAGTTCAACCAAATGGTAAGAACAAGTATAAGATCACAGGTGATCTAACGATTAAAAATGTTACTAAGCCTGTCGTACTTGATGCTGTATTGAATAAACAAGCTGAACATCCTATGACGAAAGCGCAGTCTATTGGTTTCAATGCAACGACTTCATTTGACCGTTCTGCATTCGGTGTTGGCGCATATGTACCTAATGTAGGCGATAAAATCACGGTGAATATTACAACTGAAGCTTCGGTAGATAATAAAAAATAATAAAATCAATTTGTTAAGTGCTAAATAAGCCGCCTAAATGGGCGGTTTATTATTTTTTATGAGGCCAAAAGCTTCTCTTTTTACTGCTCTACCCGTAATTATCGAAAGTAAGATGAACCAAATTTACAACAAGAATTTTATCTAAATAGCTTAAGTCATTGGCGTGGCTCAAGCTTTAGAATCAATGTCACATACGATTTTACACAGGGAGATAATAACCATACTAAGAAGTTTGTAGATCAATTCATTAAACGTGATATACGCTTGCAGAGATAGGAGTAGAAATATTTAAAAAAGTCATGGATATTGTATGGTTTAAAAAAATTGCATTTATTTAAAATAAATTTAGATTTATGATTTGGCCTGATTATAATTATTTAGTTTATTTTAAATATGTATTTGCAAATATTTGAAAAAGCAATTGAGCTTATTACACCATCATACAATCGAAAAAAATATCTTGAGCGCCACTTACGTCTTAAATCTTTTTTTGAAGAACGAGAAAGGATTAAAAATCTTAATGAAAGCGAGGAAGTTAAAACGCTTCTGCTAAATTCAGCAATTTCTGCACTTACTGGAGCAAAAAACGTTGATATAAAAGAGCTAGAGTATTTCTTAGATAAATTTAATGCAATGGAGTTTGAGTTACTTTATTGGACTTTTGTATGGAATAGAGCAGGTTATCAGGTATTAAAAAACTCTAGAGGTGAAATCATTAGACTAAAGGTATCAAAAAAAGGAAAAATAAAAGTTTTAGTAATGAATTTACTTGTTTTATTTTCTATGAGTTTTGCTCCCATAATGTTTTACTTTAAAAAAGATGAATATTGGAGACTGTTTAATTCTTTAGGTGCATCACAGATAGTTCCCGAAATAATTTATGGAGTTATATGTGTGATATGTGGACTCACTATAATCAAACTTCTTAACGATTGGGTACATTGGAAAAATTTGAACAAAATTTTAGACACTTGATATCAAAAAAATATTAACTGCTGAAAGCGGTTTCTCACTCTATCAAATTCGGTTGAATGGGATGCAACGGAGTGGATGCTCATAACTAATGGTGGATTGATTGGCATAGCACAATTCAATATCCTGATCTACAGTTGGGTTGAAGGCTATCAAATCTAAATCTAAATCTAAATCTAAATCTAAATCATTTAATATGTTCAATAAAACGGCTTAAGATTGAACCTGCCACAGATTCTAGCTTTTCAGCATAACGATGGTTATCTGCACGTAATTGAGTAATATCGATACCCGCTTTACGCAATTCGCAAGTATGACCAATCAACCATTTCTCTAAACTATCTGAGGTCACTTCAGGATGGAACTGGAGTGCTAAAATATTAGATCCAACTTGAAAAGCCTGATTTTTATAAATTTGAGTGCTTGCCAGAAGTTTCGATTGCGAGGGAAGATCAAAGGTATCACCATGCCAATGCAAAACTGGTACACCATTTAAAGAATTTAGAACGTTGTCTTGTTCATTTATAATATCTACTGTACTCCAGCCAATTTCTTTAGTGTGGCCAGCATATACTGCACCGCCCAAGGCTTTTGAAATGAGTTGAGCACCTAGACAGATGCCAAGCGTAGGGCGTTCAAGTTTTAATCTTTCTTTAAGTAAGTCTATTTCTGTTTGTAGGAAAGGGTAATCTTCTGTCTCATAAACACCAATCGGCCCACCCAAAATAATGGTCAGACCTTCGTACTTTAAGGCTACTGAAAGATCATCCACACCTGCATCAAAATATCTGACCCGATAACCCAGTTGATATAGTGTCTCCTCAAAAGAACCTAGATCTTCAAAGGCTAAATGCTGTATTGCATATACTGTTTCAGGAAGCTTTCTCATGATGTGACGTTCTTAAAAGAATGATGAGGAGATTATAGTATAGAACTTTTGGAACTAAGGTTTCGTCCATAAAACAATATAAAACGATTTATTTCGCAATCTCTTTTTTTAATAATTTCTTAAGCATAGCTAGACTAGAATTGAGAATATCTTTTTTTAAGCGTTCATCTTGAACTCCACGCGCTAATAGTACGGAGCCCACCATTTGACAGAGTATGGCCCAAGCGAAATCAGGTTCTGGAGCATGCTGCGCAAATAGTTTGTAACCACGCTGAAGTTCTTTTTCAAAACATTGTTTAATGTCAGCATCAGCGCGTGAAACTTCAGCAGCAAGTGAGGGTAAAACACAGCCTTTTTCTGGGTGTTGAACGTGTAATAGAGAAAGATATCGGTTCATTTCAAAATCTAACCAAGACTCTGGATCTTGATGCGGATTCATTTCCCACTGTTGAATACTTGCTCCGATTTCAGATTCGATTAAGGCTTTAAATAAGTCGTTTTTTGAAGAAAAGTGAGAATAGAAAGCACCGCTGGTCATATTTGCAGCGTGCATAAAACCATCAACCCCAGTATTGCTAAAACCTTGTTTTTTTGCGAGTTCACCACTGGTTTTTAAAATATCGCGACGTTTTTCTTCTTTGTATCCTGCTTTATATCTCATATTGAATATTCAATAACCATTGACTGTGCCTAAAAACTATAACATAGTAATCGTTATAATAACGATCGTTATTTAATGGAGCAATGATGAGCGATCAGCAGTCAAAAATTAATTATTCAGAAGAAAAATCAACACATAACAAGGTCGCACTGATCATTGGTGCAGGAGATGCCACAGGCAGTGAGATCGCAAAACGCTTTGCACGAGGTGGATATACTGCTTGTATGACTCGACGCAATGCAGACAAGCTTGAACCTGTCATCCGTGAGATTGAAGCACACGGTGGTAAAGCTTATGGATTTGCTTCAGATGCAAGAAAAGAAGATCAAGTGATTCAACTGATTGACACAATTGAACGTAACATTGGTCAGATTGAAGTGTTTGTCTTTAATATTGGAGCAAATGTGCCGTGTAGCATTCTAGAAGAAACAGCACGTAAATATTTTAAAATCTGGGAAATGGCTTGTTTTAGTGCTTTTTTAAATGGTCGTGAAGTCGCTAAACGGATGGTCGCAAGGCAGCGCGGCACTATCATTTTCACTGGTGCAACAGCAAGCATCCGTGGTTCATCATATTTCAGCGCTTTTGCTGGTGCTAAACATGCGTTAAGAGCCTTAGCCCAAAGTATGGCAAAAGAGTTAGGGCCTCATCATATTCATGTTGCGCACATCATTATTGATGGGGCGATTGATACTGATTTTATTAAAGATACTTTCCCTCATTTGTATGAAAAAAAACAGCATGACGGTATTTTGAATCCTCAACATATAGCTGATAACTATTGGCATATTGCTCATCAACCACGAGATGCTTGGACACATGAATTGGATTTGCGACCATGGTCTGAACAGTGGTAATCATATTCAATAAGGATAAGGCATGACTACACAACAACAAAAAGTTGAATTTTATTTCGATCTTGGCAGTCCATTTAGTTATTTGGCTTTTTATAAGCTACAAGAAATCACCCAAAAATATAATGCAGAGATTGAGTACACACCGATTTTATTGGGTGGAGTTTTTAAATCGACTGGTAACAAGAGTCCAATTGAGGTGCCTGCTAAAGGGATCTATTCAATGCAAGACTTAAATCGATGGTCAGATTATTATCAGATCCCGATGCACATAAATCCATATTTTCCAATGAATACATTGACTTTAATGCGTATATTAACGGGAGTGAAAATCTATTATGATGAATATTTTGAAGCGATTTTGACCAAGCTTTTTGATGCGATGTTTAGAATGCCCTTGAATTTAACCGATTCAGAAGTTCTGATAAATTTATTTCAAGGTGATGCAATCGACGGTCAGCAACTTTTGGATTTAAGCCAAGATCCGGTGGTAAAACAAAAATTGATTGATGAAACAAACAATGCCGTACAACGAGGGGTATTCGGAGTACCTACATTTTTTTTGCGGGAAAATATGTACTGGGGGCAAGATCGCTTGCATTTTGTAGAGCGCGAATTACAAAAATAAGTGAAAAAGAAATTAAATTGAGACTCAGCTAAATTTATTAAAAATATTGATGTGATATAACGAATAAGAGAGTACGAAATTAACAGCTTGAGGGAGTCACGATGACCCATAATGTTTTAGCTTACGCAGCGCTTGATTCTAAAAGTCCATTGGTTCCATATACGTTTCAGCAACGTCAAGCTCGCCCCGATGATGTCATTATTGATATTGAATACTGCGGTGTATGTCATTCTGACTTACATCAAGCGCGTAATGATTGGGGTTTTAGTCGTTACCCAATTGTACCTGGTCATGAAGTAATTGGTCGCGTAAAAAGCATCGGAGCATCGGTAACGAAGTTTAAGGTTGGAGATCTGGTCGGAATCGGGTGTATGGTAGATTCATGTCGTACTTGTTCTGCTTGTCACCAAGGTTTGGAGCAATATTGTGAAGCTGGCAATACACAAACGTATGGTAGTTTAGATCGTCATGATCAAACACCTACTTATGGTGGCTACGCACAAACGATCATTGCGAGCCAAGATTTTGTATTGAAAGTACCTGAAAATTTAGATACTCAATCCATTGCACCCATCTTATGTGCAGGGATCACGACATGGTCGCCGTTAAAACATTGGAATGTCGGTAAAGGCTCTAAAGTGGCTGTTGTTGGACTCGGTGGTTTAGGTCATATGGCGATTAAACTTGCTCATGCGCTTGGTGCAGAAGTGACTTTATTTACACGATCAGCAAATAAAGAACAGGATGCACGTGATTTAGGTGCAGATCATGTCGTGTTATCAACAGATCCAACACAAATGAAATCAGTGAAAAATCAGTTTGATTTAATTATTGATACTGTGCCTTATGATCATGATTTAAAGCCTTATATTCCGACACTTGCATTGAGTGGGACACTGGTATTGGTAGGCTATCTCGGTGAATTTAGCAGTAATTCAGTGCCCATGATTATGGGAAGAAAATCAATCGCTGGATCGGTGATTGGTGGGATTCAAGAAACTCAAGAACTACTTGATTTTTGTGGTCAGCACAATATCGTGTCAGATGTTGAAGTCATTGAGATGCAAAATATTAATGAGGCATTTGAGCGAATGCTTCAAAGTGATGTGAAATATCGTTTTGTGATTGATATGAAAAGTCTACAAGCCAGCTAATCCATTAAACTCCTATAGCAGAAAAGAAGCGGCAATCTGCCGCTTCTTTAGCTTTTGTTTTAGAAGAAACCCATTGGTTTGGTTGAGTAACTCACCAATAAATTTTTAGTTTGTTGGTAATGATCCAGCATCATTTTATGATTTTCACGACCAATCCCTGATTTTTTATAACCACCAAAAGCAGCATGAGCAGGGTAGATATGGTAGCAATTTGTCCAGACTCGACCTGATTGAATTGCACGTCCTGCACGATATGACGTATGCGCTGATCGAGACCAAACACCAGCACCTAATCCATAAATGGTGTCATTGGCAATTTTGATGGCATCGTCGAAATCTTTAAATGTTGTCACAGCCAAAACTGGTCCAAAAATTTCTTCTTGGAATGTTTTCATGCTGTTATTGCCTTTGAAAATAGTCGGCTCAATATAAAAACCTTGTCCAATTTCTTCACGTGCTTGACCACCCGTAAGAATTTGAGCACCTTCTTCACGACCTGTCGCAATACAACCTAAAATTTTATCTTGTTGCTCTTGCGAGGCTTGAGCACCAATCATGGTTTCTGTATCAAGTGGATGTCCCGTTTTAATTCGCTTCACGCGCTCTACAGCCATCTCTAAGAATTTATCTGCAATACTTTCCTGGACTAAAGCACGTGATGGACAAGTACAGATTTCTCCCTGATTCAGCGCAAACATGGCAAAACCTTCAAGCGCTTTATCTAGATATTCATCATCCTTATCCATAATGTCTTCGAAGAAAATATTTGGAGATTTGCCACCCAGTTCTAATGTCACTGGAATAATATTTTCGGTGGCATATTGCATAATTAATTGACCGACTGCAGTTGAGCCGGTAAATGCAATTTTTGAAATACGTGGATTTGTGGCAAGAGGGCGTCCTACTTCAACACCATAACCATTGACGATATTCAGCACACCTGGTGGTAAAATATCTTGTATCAGTTCAACTAAAACTAGAATACTAACTGGAGTTTGCTCAGCTGGTTTTAAGACAATACAGTTCCCCGCTGCTAATGCAGGAGCAAGTTTCCACGCCGCCATTAAAATCGGAAAGTTCCAAGGAATAATCTGTCCAACGACACCCAACGGCTCATGAAAATGGTAAGCGATAGTATCTTCATCAATTTCTGAAATACCACCTTCTTGTGCGCGGATACAGCCAGCAAAATAGCGGAAATGGTCAATACACAGTGGAATATCTGCAGCTAAGGTTTCACGGATAGGTTTACCATTGTCCCATGTTTCTGCCACAGCAAGTAATTCTAGATTCTCTTCTAAGCGATCTGCTATTTTTAATAAAATGTTAGAGCGAGTTGTTGCAGACGTTTTGTTCCATTCAGTTTTAGCGGCATGAGCTGCGTCTAAAGCGAGCTCAATATCCTCGACTGAAGAACGGGGAACTCGAGTAAAGACTTTCCCATCTACGGGAGAAAGATTATCAAAATACTCACCTTTTACTGGAGGAACCCATTTCCCACCAATGAAATTTTCGTATTGTGCTTTAAATTGAACTTTAGAATCTGGTTGATTGGGATCAGCGTAGCGCATAGTGTCCATCCTTTGGTTGTGCTATAAAGTTATGGAAAATATCTTCGTCTTTGGTATTAGATATCTTCTATTATTGATGAGTTAACATAACCACTATAAGGTTGGAAAAAGGTTGGAATGATGAAGGTTTACAACTGATCAACAAATACTATAACTATAATAAGTACAACACATGCATATTGGGAAATGTTGAGATAATAAGGAATGAACTCAATGCAGACTCTAATCAAGCAAAGACAACAAATAGAAACACTTAGAGAGAAAATCAGTCTTTCAACTGTACAGGCGAAACAACTTGGTCAGCATATTTTAAAGTCTTGGCAAAGATCGAAGTTGGCAGAAATTCCGAAAGAGCGAATGGTAGCGCCGTTGATCACAACGAGTACTGTTGAAAGTAACAGCCTAAATCAAGCATTGAAAATATGTGAACAAGAGTTAAAACATGTTGCACAACAATCATCTATGGTACTTGCGGTAGGCGATATCAACAGCACCATTATTTGGACGGAAGCTAGTCAACAAATGCGTAAGGCTGCAGAACGTGTTCACTTTATTGAAGGCGGTCAATGGCGGGAGGAAGTGGTTGGAACCAATGCTTTAGCATTAACCTTGAAAACTGAAAAATCAAGTTGTGTGTTTTCAAATGAACACTATATGGAGTCTATTCATGATTGGGTGTGCTATGCAGCGCCAATTGTTGATCCATTTTCGAAGCAACTCATTGGTGTATTAGATTTATCAACGACATGGGATCATCACAATAGTTTTGGACTACTCGCAGCAGAACGTTGTGCATCTTTAATACAATCAGCATTACTGAATTATCAACGCCAACATTTATTTATTCGTACCTTTGGAATTCCTCAAGTCATATTTAACGGACGTACCTTGGTGGTTACCCCTAGACAGATTGAAATTTTGACAATATTGGCATTATGTCCTCAAGGGCTTAGCTTAGATTCGCTTCATCAAGCTTTGTATGGGGAGCGAAAGGTAAGCATGGGAACTTTAAAAGCTGAAATGTCCCAGCTTCGAGATTTATTGGGTGGAATGTTAGGCTCAAGACCCTATAAATTACTGGCGCATATTGAAGCTGATTTCCTCCAAATCGAAAATGCTTTAGACGTTGGATTTGTTGATAAAGCTTTACAGCAGGTCAATGGTGTAATGCTCGCAAAAACTGAAAGCCCATTCTTATGTTCTTGGCGAAATTGTCTAGATTCGCGTTTGAGTGAAGCAATTTTTAACTATTGTGATGTTGAAGTGCTTTTAAAATACATTGCACGAAATCCTGACGCAGTTGATGCAATGGAGCGTTTAATGGAGTTATCACCGCAAGATCATTCAACGCAACAACTTTTACAGCACTATCATAATTGAGCCGAATTAAAGTAAAACACAACGGCCTAAAGCATATTCTTCATATTGTTAACGTATTTTATTCCCATTTTTATATACCTACAAAATTTTAAAGCCGCTGTTCCTGATGTAATGTACTACCGAATTCGATTGTGAACCAAAGAATAAAAAAAAGAGAATCTGAAGTGTATCCAGATTCTCTTTTAGATCTAGCAACTCAAAAATTTACATTGCAGCTTTAAAAATGTTGATGACTTGTTGGAGATCTGCTTTACGTGGGTTAGTGAGCATGCAGGCATCTTTTTGTGCATTTTGAGCCATCACTTCTAAATCTTCTTCTTTAACCGAAAGCTCTTTTAATCCTGATGGAATGCCAATGGATTGAGATAGGATTTTGATCGCATCAATTGCTGCATATGCAGCTTCATTAATGGTTAATCCTTCAATATTTACACCCATTAATTCAGCTATTTTGGCATAACGATCAGGGCAGGCAATTAAGTTGAACTCACAGACATGGGGAAGCAAAATCGCGTTACATACACCATGCGGAAGATTATAAAAACCGCCTAATTGGTGAGCCATGGCATGTACATAACCTAAAGAGGCGTTATTAAATGCCATGCCTGCCAAATATTGTGCATAACTCATTGCATCACGTGCTTCAATATTCTCACCATTAGCAACCGCAGGACTCAGCCATTGACTGATCATGCTAATGGCTTTTTCAGCACAGGCATCCGTAATTGGATTCGCTGCTGTTGAAACATAGGCTTCGACGGCATGAGTAAGCGCATCCATACCTGTTGCAGCTGTCAACGCTGCAGGTTTTGCGATCATCAGTTTAGGATCATCTATGGCAATGAGTGGAGTGCAACGCCAATCGACGATTGCCATTTTTACATGGGTTTCTGTATTGGTAATAATACAAAAACGCGTCATTTCCGAAGCAGTTCCTGCAGTTGTGTTGATTGCAATAAGAGGTGTCATCGGAACGGTGCTTTTATCGATTCCTTCATAGTCGCGAATGTGCCCACCACCTGCAGTCACTAAACCAATACCTTTAGCACAATCATGTGAAGAGCCACCACCTAAAGAAATAATAAAATCACAAGCATTATTATTGTATGCTTCCACACCATCGTGGACATTAATATCAGTCGGATTAGGCTCGGCACCAGCAAATATGTAGCTCTGCACTTGCGCTTCTTTCAAATAGCCAGCGATGATATCTGCGACACCAAATTTGTATAAACCTGCATCAGTCACAATCAGTGCTTTTTTAGCCCCTAAATTTTGAGCTTTGCTTCCAACTTCTTTAGCACTACCTGGTCCGAAAAGTGAAACACAAGGGATATAAAAACCGTTTGTTTGGTCTGCAATATTTTTAAAAGCCATGGTGAGATTCCTTTTACCATTTATTGTTGTGGTCGGTGATATTTACCGTGTTTGCAGTATTGGACACTCTTGCGATTATGTGTACCTACCAAATACCAACCCAATTTCTCCATGGCTCAAAACAAGAAACAGCAAGCAAGAAATAATATTTCAAATGGGTGAAAAGGAGATTGGTCGCAAAGGTCTGTGAAGAGATGGGGAGGTTGAAGAATAGAAATATTGTATGACCAAGAGAAAGTCCATTCAGCTTGATCAATACACATTAACAATCAAGACCAGTAAAATAAGGTCTTAGATGAACAGAATTTAAAGATTTTTTGAAGAAAGCCAAGCAAAGAGTTGGTCATACACTTGCTGACGAACCAGTTTTTTTGAAAGAACCAAATCATGCAGGCCATCTTTAATTGTCATTACAGTGACATCACCTTGTAATGCTTTTGCATATTTTTCGATGGTTTTTACATCTAAAATCACATCAGAGGTCTGAGCATCAATGTTGTATTTCTTGGGATTGGTCGTGCGACTTGAGTGCATAACAAGGAGTGGAACTGAAATTTTAGGACCAGATTGAATTTTCTGCTGTGCTTTCACAACAGCACCAATAAAACTCAAATACACTTTGGTGTAGGTTTTAGGTTTAAGCTTGAGATCAAAACTCCATTCACCGTTCAAATTTTCGTGCAAACTCTTCACGTAAAACTTATTTAATTCACTTGGTAATTGCATCAACGGAAATTGCTGAGCTAATTTTGCAATCATTGGAAGCGCATATTTCTTTTTCAAAACATTCATATTGAAATCATAAAATGGGCTGTTGGCCCAGATTGCTTTAATCAATGGATAATCAGGGTGTCGAATTGAAAAATAAGTGGCAGTTAAACCGCCTGTAGAATGACCGCATAATAATACCGATTCATTTCCCTCACTCTGAATTGCATTCAATGCGGCATGAATATCTTCATCATATTCGGTTAGGTCTTTCACAAAATAAGGTTTTTGATGCGGAAGTAGTGATCTACCGTATTTTCTAAGGTCAATGGCGTAAAAATGAAAACCTTGGGCATTAAATTTTTTCGCCATTTCTTGTTGGAAGAAATAATCAATAAAGCCATGGATATACAGCACAGCTTTTGTTGATGGAATATCCGATGGACGACGTACTAATGTTGCAATAACCTCACCATCATAATCAGGCGTAAATTTGAAAATATGTTGTTCAAATTTTTCACCTAAAATGTCGGGTTGGTAGTGTAGCGTGGTCTCAGCACTCATTTTTTCGATCATCTATTGATTCATTCCCTGATTCAAAATTGTTTAGATTGACTATAAATATTCTTTTAAAAGTTGTTCTGTATCGTCAAACAATCGTTGAGCTAAACTACGATTTTTCGCATGTGAAGATTGAAAAGCTGGTGTTTGCAAACTTTTGTATTGACCTGTTTTTTTAGACCATTCAGGTGATAACGCAATTTGATGAATAAGATTTGCCGGTTTGTTGGGTGAGATTAAGAACAATTTTAAAGCGCGATATTGATAGTTAGGAAGCTCGCGATAAATTTCGGAATCCACACCACCTGGATGAATTGCGTTACTGGTGATAGATGTGCCTCTGAGCTTTTCAGCTAAAGCATGACTAAATAGTAAATTTGCTAATTTACTATTTCCATAGCTGAGTACACCGTTATACTTTTTAACAGAATGAAATTTAAATTGATGTGTGTCAATTTTACCCAGAACATGCATCATGGATGCAAGATGAATGATACGGCCTGAAGGCGCGTTTTGAAGTAAAGGTAACAATTGCATTGTCCACACAAAATGTCCTAGATAATTGACACCTATTTGTTTTTCAAAACCATTAGCCGTTTCTTCTAATTTAGGCGTCATTAAACCTGCATTGTTGACCAAAATATCAATCTGTGAATATTTTTCTTTAAAAGTTTGTGCTGCAGATTTGACTTGATTTAAATCATTTAAATCTAATTCTACAATATCAATTTGACCATGATCTTTGGTGCTGATTTCTGCTTTAGCTTTCTGAGCTTTATCCAAATTACGACAGGCAAGTACGACATGATGACCATCTTCAACAAATTTTTTTGCTGTCGCTAATCCAATTCCTGTATTTGCACCTGTAATCACCACTGTTTTCATTATTGTCTCTAAAGTTCTTAGTATGAGATTGTTTTAATACAGTCAGAGGAGTGAGTCAAACGTACTTTCAAGAAATTTTCATATAATTGTTGCATGATACGAACTGCTTATCTGACTCATACAAAAGTTACAGAATCTGAATAGCACAACTCATTTTAAGATAGAATAATATAGTTATATCGTTGTTATTTTTAAAATTCTTCCAGTCTTTCTTATTTAGGCAAACTGTATGCTGGCGTGTCCTCCGCAAAATCCAAAGCAACGTCATCAATATACTGCACAGGCATTAATTGATCATTGCGATACACTCAAAGCCGTATTTCAGGATCAGTGGTTATATCTATGGACGATTACGCCTGAAAATTTATTCGTAATTGATCAGGAAAATAATAGCTTAGTGATCGCAGATGGACTGCTCACAGTTGAGTGTATCGATGATTATAAAATTCAATTTTATACATCCCACTCAAATGTCGAGATTCAAAAAATTGCGGATTTTATGTTCAATGATTTTAGTTTTATCTTTAATCATAAGGCCTCACATCATTCTTTATATTTAAAAACGAAAGTGCAGTTATTTCGTCAAATGCTGGTTGAAGAAGTCTTTAAATGGGTCGATGGAGAAAATCGTGTTGAACAGTGCCTCTATAATTTGACCGATCAGCAAGCGATGCAGTTAGATCGAATCATGATGCAAAGTGAGTATTATGATGAACCTCATTTGCTGAATTTCAGCCGATTTGGTGCTGAAATACCTCTGGAAGTTGAACTAAATTTTAAACATCTGTGTTTGGTCAATTCAGTCATGGGAGATAATTTTCTTGCAGTGCAAAAATTGATTCCAGTATACGATCGGTTAAGCACTTCAGCAGAATTAATGTTGCCAAAACGGTTATATCGTATGGCACAAATTTCTTTCGAAGAACAATTTAGCTTATCTCAATTGGTAGACTTAGAGCCTGATTTCAATTTACTCAAACAGCATAACGAGCAAACACCGCATTTATTAGGTCTTACACGTTGGATCAAACGAGGGTATTGGCAGTATCAAGATATTTTCAATAAACAAAATTTTTTAAATAAAGATGTGCAGTATTGGGTAGAAGATATAGCGCAACAGTCGCCACTGTTTATACACAAAAGAGCAGTGAATTGGTTATTTAAACAAGATTATCTTGTCATCGACTGGGTAAGTGAAAATTTAAAAGATCCCAATATTCGATTGGCCGTCACCGCTTTAAGTTTTGTGGATTGCTCTAAAGTACATCCGCATGTCATACAACTCTCGATTCAATATTTTGAACAGGTTATCGGTCGTTTATTTATTTCTGAGTGTTTGCGTATTTCACAGCAACAATCATGGTTTGAACTATCTGCTGAGCATGAGCCGCTAAATGTTCAATATTCTAAAAAATCACAACCTCTCACGGCTTCTATTTTATATCTTAATGAATGGTTGGACTTGTTATGGTCATTGGATCAGCAAGGATTGAGTTCAGTGAAATATGTCTTTAAACGTATTTCTCAAGTGATGCAGTCTTATATGTTGTTTTTAAATGATTTAGTTAAAGATCTGCCTGATGAAATCATCAAATTTATTGAGCCCTCAATACAACATCAAACGCATTTTCATTTCTTGATGCAGCAGTATCATATCAATCTAGATGAGTTTAGGCAGCGCTTTAAACATCCAAACTCTCAATATAACCGAAGCAATAATATTTTTGACTCTTATGTCGCAGATTATCTCATTGATTTTTTCCAACAAGATAGAACTATTTCGAAAAATATGACATGGCCCGCATGGTATCAGCAAGCAATACGTTGGCATCAGCATTTACATTATGTGGATACATTGACGACTTTGAAATTGAGACATGCTGAAAGTCATTGGAAACGAGTATCACCTCAAGCAGTCATGTATACAGAGAATTGGAAATTTGTGGAGTTGAATGAATTAGAGCAAATTATTCAAGAGTCTGTAAATTATAAACATTGTCTGGCTTTATCTTATACCCAAAGAATTATTGATGGTGAATATGTGGCGTTCCATATGTCAAATTTACATGATCCCTCACAGCATTTGACACTCGGTTGTTTTTTTAAATTCGATCAGCTTCATTTTGACCAACTGCGTTTGCCCAATAACGAAGTTGCTGATCTAAAGGTTGTGAGGGAGGCCAAAGAGTTTGTACATCAAGTCAATGAAATGTTGATTTGGAATTTTGGAGATCCTGAACAAATCAACAACTGATGCGCCTTAAATTGACGTATTCACGCGTTAACATGATCATAAGACTGATTTTTGGCTTAACTTTTTGATGAAATGTCGTTAGGCTATGAGCGTTCAAATTAGGTTAAGCACATATGAAACAAGAAACTGCACTGAAGTTAATGAAAGCAGGAGAAAATGTCTTTTTGACAGGTTCTGCGGGTGCAGGAAAAACGTATACGCTTAATCAATATATTAATTATCTTAAAGCGCGAAAAGTTTCAGTCGCCATTACCGCATCTACAGGCATTGCAGCCACACACATGAATGGGATGACCATTCATACGTGGGCGGGGATCGGGATCAAAGATTTTTTATCAGATGATGATCTAAAGCGCATGAAAGAGCGTAAATATCTCAAAGAGCATTTAGAAAATGCGCAGGTATTGATCATTGATGAAATTTCGATGCTACATGCGAAGCAGCTTAATTTAGTTAATCAAGTGCTCAAGTTTTTTAAAGAGTCTGAGGAAGCATTTGGTGGCATACAGGTGATTGCCGCCGGAGATTTCTTCCAGTTACCACCAGTCGGACGCAATGACGAAAAAAATCGAGATAAATTCTGTTTTATGTCCCAGGCTTGGGTAGAAGCGAAATTTCGTGTTTGTTATTTAACTGAACAACATCGACAAGATGACTCAGCCTTGAATGATATTTTGAATGCAATCCGTGCGCAAAATATTCAAGCCGAGCATATTCAAGCTTTACAACAAACGCGTGAGCAAGATATTGGTGAAACATTTACACGTTTGTATACCCATAATATGGATGTTGATGCCATTAATTACCGTCATTTAAATGAGATTGATGGGGATGGTCATCAATTTTGTGCACAAATGGATGGTAATGAAAAATTAATTGAGACATTAAAATCTTCCGTTCGTGCACCAGAAGAATTGACCTTAAAGAAACATGCCAAAGTCATGTTTGTAAAAAACAATTTTGATGTGGGTTATATCAATGGCAGCCTTGGTGAAGTCATTGGTTTTGAAGAAGTAGATGATCACGGGGTATTACCTAAAGTGAAATTAACAGACGGCACTGTTCTGGTGGTCGAACCTGAAACCTGGTCTGTTGATAATGATGCAGGAAAGACAATCGCGAGTTTTTCCCAAGTTCCTTTGCGGTTAGCTTGGGCGATTACTATTCATAAGTCTCAAGGGATGACTTTATCGGCGGCGGAAATCAATTTGGCGAATACCTTTGAAAAGGGTCAGGGCTATGTCGCCTTATCTCGTTTGAAATCTATTGATGGTCTGAGGTTGCTCGGCTTCAATGAGCAAGCATTAGAATTAGACAGTTTAGCAATTAAAGCCGACCGAAGATTTCAAGAACTCTCTGATGAAGCAGAAGCGCATTTTGGTGATGCTGATTTAGAAGCGCAACATAAGGCATTTATTCGGCACTGTGGTGGCACACTCAATGAGCTTGAGATTAGTCGTAATGAGAAAAAAATTGCCAAAAATGCAGGCAAAGCCAATTATGCCACCGCGACTCTCGATGAAACTCGCGAACTCTTTGAAAATGGTTATGAAATTCAGGATATTGCGGTTGAGCGTGGTTTAACGCCAGCAACCATTATTAACCACTTAGGCAAACTCCATCGTGAGCAGGGGTTAGATATCTCGGTTGCTCATCCTGGGGATGAAGTCGTTGAACAAGTACGTAAAATCTATAAAAAATTACTTAAAAGACAGAGTCCTGAACATTTCGGTGAAGATGGTGCGATCAAGTTGCGTCCGATCGTGGAAAATACCAATCCGCGTATGGGCTATGACCAAGTGAGATTAGCCTTATTATTCATTGAATAATGAGTTACGCATTTGAAATTGATTTTTTAACACACAAGCAAAGGGAATTAAGATGCCACAGATGATCGTTGAGTATTCGGATAATATTCAAAATTTAGATGCGCAAGCGTTACTTTTAGGCTTAAACCACGCTTTATTTGATACAGGTCTAGTGGGGCATCCTTCTGATATCAAATCACGTATTCGTGCTAATAGTGATTTTCTGATTGGTTTTGGCGAAGAGCCTCAAGCCTATATTCATGTTCGTTTAGGGATTATGACGGGGCGTAATGAAGAGCAAAAGAATCTTATTTCAGATCGCTTAAATGAGTATCTTCATAGCTTTAATGGTTATCATGCTCAAGGCTTAACGGTTCAATTGATCATTGAGTTAGCGGAAATGCCAAAAGAGCATTATCGTAAAGGTAGAGTTCAGAAGTAAGACAAAAAAGGCTGAAGTGATCTTCAGCCTTTTGTTATGCAGCAAAAGTCAGTATTTCGATATCTGCACTGTTTTGAATTTTTTCAGCCGAATAGCTATAGAGTTCATCGATAAAAGCGACATTAAAACTTCCGACAGTTTGAGCCTGTGTATAAGCGAGTTTTCCTGCGATGGCAAAGTGTACATGGGCAGCAATACATGCAATGGTTGGGTTTGTTACGCCAGCATAAGCTGCAATTAATGCACCTAAGGCGCATCCTGTAGCGGTAACTTTTGGTTGTAAATGCGAACCTCCATTAATCTTAACCATACATCCATAAGACTTAGAAAGAATAAAATCAGATTCGCCAGAAATTGCGATACATTCAGAGTAATTTAATAAAGTTTTTGCCTGTTCTACTACGGCAGCGCTATCGAGGGTACTGTCTACACCCTTAGATTGATTTTGTTGTCCTACTAAGTTCCCAATTTCTGAAGCATTACCTCGGATAATGGTGGGTTTAAAACGCAATAAATCATTTGTAATTTCAGTACGCCATGGCAAAACAATACTATAGCCAACTGGATCTAATACCCAAGGTATGTTTTTTTTGTGAGCAGTTTCTGTGGCAATTTTCATTGCGGCAACTTGTTCTGTATGAGGAGTCCCTAAATTGATACTTAAAGCTTGACTAATACTCACGAAACTTTCAGCTTCAAAAGGATTATCAATCATGGCAGGTGAGGCACCAGCAGCTAACAGTACATTTGCGACATAGTTGGCAGCAACCTGATTGGTCATACAATGCACTAAAGGTTGAGTGGTTTTTAACAGATGCCATGCTTCAATGACCTGTTTAAGAATCTCTTGGGTTTGAACCTCAATATCTTTTGGAGCATTTGCTATCAAGTTTTCTGGATGATTCATAGTCGTTCGCTAGCGTGTAAAATAGTGGTCTTGGTGATTACAATTACGACAAATTAAACTGACATAGTCATCTGCGTCATAATCCACAGAAAGTTCATTCGAGCCACAATTCATACAACGTTTTTGTGAGTAAAAATTTAAACGTGGCTCAATTTTACTCCACGATCGCCAAACAGGTTGAAAAAAGATTGATTCATCATAGCCTAGAAAATGAAAAAATAAGATTTCGCTCATTTTACTTAAAGGTAAGTTAGGTAGCCTTGGCAGTGTTGAGGTTTCCCATTTTTCAGCTAAAGAACGTTCACGATATTGCTGTAAGGTCTTTTTTAAAAGGTTGGTATTGATAAAATTTTCATTACGGGCTTGGAGTGCTTTCTGATGGTGCAAATACTCAAGCGCAGTTTGAACTAAATAATAGATTTGACCCACAGCAAGAGAGTCTAATAATCTAAAACAAAAGGTTTGAAAACTCTGATTTCCAGCAATTTGAACGCCCCAAGTACGACAGTAGTATTGCGCAAATTGAATAATTTCTTGGTACAACAGAGTATAGAGTGCACTTTTGACTTCATCACTATTTTTAAATGGTACACCTTGGCTCAGATTTTCATAAAAGAGCTGACGTAACGCTTGGGTAATACTAAACAAGCTCGGCTCAGAATAGCCGTCAAGACGGACATTAATATAGTATTGACTGAGTTCACTCGAAAAGTCACGTGGGACAAGAATATTGTCTTTCAAAAGTTGTTTCATCAAATGATTTTGAAATAAATAACTTGGGGTAATGGTGTGATATTTAATATTTTCCCAATCGATGAATTCTTGATGTTGGGTATGCTCATGAACTTGTTGATCTAATATTGAGAGTAAAAACAACTTGTGCATAAAGCTCAGTTGATGCAAATCGAGTTCTTGTATGTCTTTATTCTTCGATGCAATTTTACGTTGTTCTTGAATGCGAGTTTCCTGCATCATTTTCTTTCGTTTTGCTGTGCAACGCTCACAATGACAGTTGCGGTTTTCATCTTGAAAGACTTGATGATGGCAGTGAGAGCATTGATGGAATAGGATTTCTTTATCAAATTCTTCTGCTTCAATAAAGTACATACTGGCCTGACAAAGTGGACAGAAACTACTTTCATCAGCATTTTTTTGGAGAATTTGCAACATGGCAGCACTTTAATTTCAAGATGAAAGAATTATACACACGATTGTTCAACATCGCTTGATTGAGTCAGTATTGAAAACAAATCTGACTGGTGTTGCGATCAATAAAATAAGCAGGTGAATGCCTGCTTATGTGAAATATATGAATAGATCGAACCGGAAAATCATTTCCTCAAATGTTAGATCGACCTAGATGGAGGATTTAATAGGTTAAAGGGCAAGGGAGCTCTGAATCGGAAAAATGTTGCATTTTAGCTTGGATCAGTACCTGAGATTTCTTTTGAGATAATCTCTTGATTCCGAGTGCATCATAGTTTTTCAATACAGCTGTGACTTCTGATGTTTCAATAGGCATTCCCTCGCTGGTTAAAAATGCTGCAATCACGCGATGATCAATTTTAGCAGCATCCATCATCTGCATGGTTTTGATGTTTTCTACTCTGACTATGTGGTCCCTGATGAGCATATTTCACCTCATTTATGATTTATAAGTTTTTTGATGATTACCGCTCTTAAACTGAAGCAATAATTATGCTTGAAAATAAAGAAGTGAATTTTTGTTACATTTCTATCGTACTTAGACAAGATATTTGAAACGGGTAATAAAGAAGCAAACTGTTGTTACTACAAATAAATTAAATTGAAAAAAACATGAATAGACCCATATTAAATAGAGCGTCAAACACAGACAATTCGTCAATTTTGACCTATGATCAATTGACTTCACATAAAAGCATAATCGCTGTAAAGAACAGCTTATAGGACGAGTTATGAATATCGCGGCAAATCCAGTGATCGAAGCAGATCAAACGATTTATTTGAAAGATTATCAGAAGCCAGCATTTGTCGTGGATTCGATTGATTTAAATATCCAAGTCTATGACGATCATACGATGGTGACAGGCACACTAAAAATGCAACGTCAGACTGAAGGTGATTTGGTTTTGCTTGGTCGTGATCTTGAGTTGAAGTCAATTACACTGAATGGTCAAGAGTTAAATTCTTCGCAATATTATCTAGATGATGAACAATTGGTGATTAAAGCTGTACCTGATGATGCATGCATCGTTACAGTCGTTAAAATTCATCCTGAATCAAACACACAACTTGAAGGTTTATACCAAGCAGCATCTGATCTGTTTGTTACACAGAACGAACCAGAAGGCTTTCGTAAAATTACGTTCTATCCAGACCGTCCAGATGTGCTGTCTGTTTTCACAACACGTGTCGAAGCGGATAAGAAATTTCCAGTCCTACTGGCGAATGGTAATTTAATTGAAGCGGGTGAAGTAGGCGAAGGACGTCATTATACCATTTGGCAAGATCCAACCAAGAAACCAGCCTATCTCTTTGCATGTGTCATTGGAGACTTAGCGGTATTAAAAGATCGTTACGTCACGTCTGAAGGTCGTGACGTAGCTCTAGAAATTTATGCTGAAGAAAAAGATATTCCGAAGTGCCATATTGCCATGGAAGCACTTAAACATTCTATGCGTTGGGATGAAGAGCACTATGGATTACCTTATGATTTAGACAATTATATGATTGTCGCGACCAGTGCATTCAATATGGGTGCAATGGAAAACAAAGGGCTTAATATTTTTAACACATCATGTGTTTTAGCTGATGAAGAATACACGACTGATGCTGCGATTATGCGTGTTCAATCTGTTATCGCTCATGAATATTTCCATAACTGGACGGGTAATCGTATTACTTGCCGAGACTGGTTCCAACTTTGTCTGAAAGAAGGTTTAACCGTTTTCCGTGATCAATCTTTTTCTGAGGATTTGCAGTCTGCTGCTGTTCAACGAATTGATGATGTAGCAGTGCTTAAAGCACACCAATTCCCTGAGGATTCAGGACCATTGTCTCATCCTCCACGTCCAGATCATTTCGTAGAAATTAATAACTTCTATACAGCGACTGTGTATGAAAAAGGTGCAGAAATTAACCGCATGATGGCGACTTTATTAGGTAAAGAAAAATTCCGTAAAGGAACGGATGAGTATTTCCGTCGCCATGATGGTCAAGCTGTGACTGTGGAAGATTGGGTTGCTGCATTATCAGCAGGTTCTGGTGTGGATTTATCTGGATTTTTAACTTGGTATAACCAACCAGGCACACCTAAGCTTGAAGCCAATGGTGAGTTTGATGCTGAGCAGAAAACTTATCGTTTAAACTTTAAGCAAAGTTTAAAACCACATCCAAAATATCCAAACTTAAAAGCGGTTCCAATTCCTGTCGCTTTGGCTTTGTTTGATGAACACACTGGTGAGCAACTTCAACTTGAATGCTCAGCTTTAGTTGAAGATCAAGTCAAAGATGGTGTTTACTTATTCACGACTGATGAGGCAACGATCGAGTTTAAAAACGTGGCGAAGATGCCTGTAATTTCACTATTACGAAATTTCTCTGCACCCGTGAATTTAGAGTTTAATTATACTGATGAACAGCTTGCGTTCTTATTACAGTACGAAACCAATGGCTTTAATCAGTGGCAAGCGACGCAAACATTGCTTGAGCGCATCTTACTAAATGAGCAATCTGCTGACATATATATTGAAGCGATGTTAAAAACGCTACCTAGAGTAATTCAGCAAGATCCGCTGTTAGCTTCACGTTTATTTGATGTTCCGAGTGAAGGTTATTTGGGTAGTCGTATTGACCACGATTATCAACCGACAGCGATCTATGAAAAGCGTAATGCTCTATTAGATACTTTGTCTCGCCGTTTAGGTGATTTTGCTAAAGAAACTTATTTATCATTAGATCCAGCAACACAGTCAGATTTTTCCCAAGCTATGGGTACACGTGCTTTAAAGAACATCATGCTTTCTTTTATTGCGCGTCAAGGAGATGAAGCTGCATTTGACTTAGCTGAGCAACAGTATCGTCAAACACGTAATATGTCTGAACGTTTAGGTGCTTTAAAAGTGTTGGTGTGGAATGATGCACCGCAAGCTGCTGAAATTTTAGAAGATTTCTATGCGCGTTTTAAAGATGAGGCTTTATCAATGGATCAGTGGTTTATGATCCAAGCAGCTCATCCGAAAGCGACAGCAGAGACGATTCAAAAACTGACATCACATGCTGATTACGATCTTAAAGTACCTAATCGAATCCGTGCTGTAACTGGTGGTTTAAATTCAAACCCTGTGAATACTTGGAGTTTTGGGGTAGATCACATTATTCAGTTGGCTCAATATTTGGACGAAAAGAATCCGATTGTAGGCTCACGATTGTTACAACTTTTGTCACGTTGGTACACGTTAGCCCAACCTCAACAAGCCGAAGTCAAAGCGAAACTTGAAGCATTGAAACCTATCGTGAAATCTAAAAATGTATCTGAAACTTTAAATAGTATGCTTGCTGTTTAAATCACAAATAAAAAACCAGTGCAATGCACTGGTTTTTTTTGACTCAACAGAATCAAGCTTGCATGGTCATTAGACTTGCATTACCACCTGCAGCTGCGGTATTAATACTAATTGCACGTTCAATAAAGAAGCGTTCTAAAGGAATGTCATAATTACCAGGCTCTAGATGTGTAATTCCGATGATCGCACCTTGTCGCTGAGCCACTTTATCTTGCAATTTTAACAGTTGATTTTTAGTGCCATGATGTAGAATTGCATCAAAACTACCTGTCTCAATATCAGCAATAATGGCGATACGTTGAGCGACCTCTTTAGGCATAGACTGTAAGTATTTTAAAACAAACGTATTCTCACCTAGAACAGTTGGCTGAGAGCCAACCGCGAGAATGGCATGAAGTTGATGAATCTGATCTATTTCTTGATCTGCCAAGCTTAAAACACGATGTCTCGGTAACACAACATATTGATTACTTTCACCTGTTGGTCCTTGTAATTCATAGCTATGTCCGACACAACTTGGTTGCAACGCCTCCATTTGATAATGCGGAAATGACTTATTGACCCAATCTTTATATTGATTCAATAAATTTTGATGTTCAGTCAATTCAACGCCTTGGCTCGTTGCATAAGGTTGTGCAATTTTTTTATGGGTACATTCATGCATTAATCGATAAATGTACATCGGTCCACCAGCTTTTGGACCTGTACCAGATAAACCTTCTCCACCGAAGGGTTGTACACCCACAACAGCACCTACAATGTTGCGGTTAATATAGAGATTTCCAACTTCTGCTTTTGAAATTACGGTTTGTATGGTTTCATCGATACGCGTGTGTAAGCCCATAGTCAAACCATAGCCTTTGGCATTGATTTGATCAATAAGTCGATCAAGTTCGCCATATTTATAAGTAATGACATGCAGTACTGGACCAAAAACTTCACGTTCAAGATCATCTAAATGTGGTAACTCAATCAAAGTCGGCTTAACAAATGTGCCTTGATTGAGGTGGGAATCATCCTGATCCCGCATGAATTGTTGAACAGGATAACCCAAAGATTTCATTTTATTGATATGTTGATCAATGGTTTGTTTTGCTTCGCGATCAATTACAGGACCGATATCAGTTTTTAATAAACTTGGAATACCCACACGCAATTGCTTCATCGCACCTTTGAGCATTTTGATCACGGTATGCGCATTATCTTCTTGAACACATAAAATTCGCAGTGCTGAACAACGTTGACCTGCACTATCAAATGCTGAGCTGACAACATCTAATACCACTTGTTCAGTCAGGGCAGAAGAATCTACGATCATGGCATTTTGACCGCCAGTCTCTGCAATGAGAGGTATTGATTGACCAAATTGATTCAGTCGTTTTGAAACGGTTTTCTGCAAAATTTTCGCAACCTCAGTGGACCCTGTAAACATAATGCCTTGAATACGATGATCACTACTGAGTTGTGCACCCACTGTTTCACCACGTCCTGGCAAGAGTTGTAAGACAGATTGTGGTACGCCAGATTCCCAAAGAATCTGAACTGCAATTGAGGCAATTAAAGGAGTCTGCTCCGCTGGTTTGGCGATTACAGTATTCCCTGTTACAAGTGCCGCCGCGATTTGACCTGTAAAAATTGCCAATGGGAAGTTCCAAGGACTAATACACAGTACTGTACCTAAGGGTTGAATAACGGCTTTGTGTTCTAGATCTTTCACTTGTGCTGCGTAGTAGCGTAAGAAATCTACTGCTTCGCGTACTTCAGCAATCGCATTGGCAAATGTTTTACCGCTTTCGCGACTGAGCAGAACCATTAGCTCTTCAAGTCGAGACTCCATCACATTGGATGCTGTAATTAAATATTCTGCACGTTGATCTTTTTCTAAATTTTGCCAATCCTGCTGTGCTTCAGTCGCATTAACTAACGCCATTTCCACTTGCATGGCATGAGTCTCCGTCACTTCACCGACAATATCTTGATGGTTCGCAGGATTGAGAATTGTCATTGACTCTGTATCGTGTACGGATTCATCTAATCTCAGACCCATTGGGGTGGCTTTAATTTGAACTTTAGACCATTGTTGATAAGTATGATTCAAATGTTCAAGGTCTTGGTCATTTGCAAGATCAATTCCAAGAGAGTTAGGGCGATGATCAGCATATAAATGTTTCGGATATGGAATAGCAGGGTGCTTTAATCCAACTTTGCCTTCGATTCGACTTGTGACATCAATGGTTTGATGTGGATTTTCAATCAAGTCATCAATTTTGAGTGTTTTATCAGCAATACGATTTACAAAAGACGTGTTTGCCCCATTTTCAAGCAATCGTCTAACCAAATAAGCCAAAAGGGTTTCGTGATTTCCGACAGGTGCATAAATTCGGCAAGGTACGCCAAGTTTATCATCTGCTTTAGAACCGACGACTTGTTCATAAAGTGGTTCACCCATGCCATGTAAACATTGGAATTCGTATTGTCCCTTATAATATTGTTCAGGATTTGCCAAATGATAAATAGTGGCTAAGGTTTGTGCATTATGTGTTGCGAATTGTGGATAAATAAAGTCTGGTTCGGCTAAAAGTTTGCGAGCACATGCAATATAAGATAAATCTGTGTGCACTTTTCGAGTAAAGACAGGATAATCGGTCATGCCTTCAACTTGTGCTTTCTTAATTTCACTGTCCCAATAGGCGCCTTTGACTAAACGAATCATTAAACGTTTTTGACTACGCTTAGCTAAATCAATGATGTAATCGACCACGTAAAAACATCTTTTTTGATAAGCTTGAATCACAAATCCAATGCCTTTCCAGCCATTCAATTTTGGTTCGAAACATAAGCGTTCAAGAAGTTCCAATGAAATTTCCAGCCGATCAGTTTCTTCAGCATCGATATTTAGACCAATATCATATTGTTTCGCTAGAACCGCTAGATTAAAGACTTTGTGATAAAGCTCATCGTGTACACGGTCAATTTGCGAGCGTTGATAACGTGAATGAAGTGCTGAAAGTTTGATTGAGATACCGGGGCCTTCGTAAACATCTTTGTCAGACGATGCCTTACCAATCGCATGAATCGCATTTGTATAATCTTGATAATAGCGCTCCGCATCATGATCTGTAAGTGCTGCTTCACCTAACATATCATATGAGTAACGGAAGCCTTGTTCTTCTAATCGTTCGGCATTATTTAACGCCTCATCAATGGTTTCACCTGTAACAAACTGTTCACCCATCATACGCATAGCAACATCAACGGCTTTGCGAATAATGCCACGGCCACTTCGTGCCAAGATGCCTGTGAGTAGACCAGATAAACTATTTGCTTTAGGTGTTTCCATTAATTTACCGGTCAACATTAAGCCCCATGCTGCCGCGTTTACAAACATTAGGCTGCTTTGACCTAAATGATCTTTCCAATTGCCTTGGTTGATTTTGTCTTTGATCAATAAGTCACGTGTTGCTTTATCAGGGATACGTAACAGCGCTTCAGCTAAACACATGAGCGCAATACCTTCTTGTGAAGATAATGAAAATTCTTGTAATAAACCCTGTACAATGCCTGCTTTGCCCGCTGACCCTTTACGTTCACGTAATGAATGCGCTAAATTGAAGGCTAATTGATAAATTTTGTCTGAAATTTCTTGATCAATCTCGGTCTGTTCGAGAAGTGTTTCGACACATTCAGATTCATCACGGCGCCATGCACGATTTATTTCTAATTCTAGATCTGATTTATCTTTAAATTCAGTAATGTCTTGAATGTCTAATGGGCGAGAAAGGGGTGAGCTAAGTTGTTCCATGAGATATACGCCAGCGTCCTGTGACAATGAAATAGATTTATCTTTAAGGTTTATTTAATTTATAATTACAGAAAATATGGTGCATAACTCACTATAATTAGAGTTAAATTTAGAGAATAATTCGCATGCAGACTCAAATGATGACCTTGGATCGTACAGATTTAAAAATTTTAGATATCTTGCAAAAAGATGGGCGTCTATCAAATATAAAACTTGCTGAAATGGTCAATCTTTCTCCCACAGCAGCGCTTGCTCGAGTACAAAAATTAACCAAAGATGGGTATATTACAGGTTATGAAGCCAAGTTAAATCCAGATCTGCTGAATCGAAGTTTTGTGGTATTTGTCGAAATTTTATTAGATAAAACAACTCCAAATGTATTAGAAGAATTTTCTGATGCAGTCAGAAGTTACCCTGAGATTGTTGAATGTCACATGATCAGCGGTGGGTTTGATTTTGTAGTTAAAATTCGTTGCGCCAACATGGAAGAGTTTCGTAAGATCTCTGGACAGGTTTTATGGCAACTGCCTGGCATCAAAGAAACCCGTAGCTATCCAGTGATGGAAGTTATTAAGGAATCTTCGCAAGTGCAACTTAAGCAAACATTTAAAAAGTAAATGTATAAGAAAGGGGCTATAAGCCCCTTAATTTTTTATTTCTCATTACCTTCCATTTTTGATTTCTTGCATTTCAATTTCATATTTCTGTTGAGCTTCATCAAAACGGTCAGTCACATCTTGCGCTGGCGGGCGGCCTAATAAACTCACCACCATAATACTCACCCAAGATAAAATAAAGCCAGGAATGATTTCATAGACGCCAGTATCAGCCATGGTGTTTTTCCATACAATGACGGTAACAGCACCAACAATCATACCTGCCAATGCACCATTGATGGTCATTCGCTTCCAGAAGAGAGAAAGGATAATCAGTGGTCCAAATGCTGCACCAAAGCCAGCCCACGCATAAGCAACTAAACCGAGTACCTTGCTGTTCGGATTCATTGCAAGGAAGATCGCCATAATCGCAACGATTAATACCATCAAACGACCTACCCAAACCAGCTCGTTTTGTGATGCAGATTTACGAATAAATGCTTTGTATAAGTCTTCTGTAAGCGTGGTAGAGCATACCAATAGCTGGCAACTGAGGGTACTCATCACTGCTGCAAGAATCGCTGCAAGAATCACTCCTGCAACCCATGGATTAAATAAAATTTTAGTTAATTCCATAAAAACAGTTTCAGGATTTGCATTGACTGCAGCACCGAGTTGAGGAAACGTATCAAAGTAAGCGATTCCGAAATAACCGACAGCGACTGCACCACCAAGACATAGAATCATCCATGTCATTCCAATTCGACGTGCTGCTGGAATAGACTTCACGGAATCTGCTGCCATAAAGCGCACAAGAATATGTGGTTGACCAAAGTAGCCAAGTCCCCATGCCATTGAAGATAAAATTGCTACAGTGCTGAGATCTGAAAGTAAATTATTCGCTAATGGGCGTGCGGATTCCACAATGACACTAACTTGCTGAGCATTTTCACCAATGGCTAAATAGGTCATTACTGGAGCAAGTAAAAGCGCAAAGATCATCAAGCCTGCTTGGAATGTATCTGTCCAGCTGATGGCTAAGAAACCGCCAATACAGACATAACTGATCGTTGCCACTGCTCCAATCCAAAGGGCTGTGTTGTAATCCCAGCCAAATAGGCTTTCAAATAAACGTGCACCTGCGACCATGCCAGAGGCACAATAAATTGCAAAAAAAATCAAAATTACAAAAGCTGAGATGATACGAAGAACTTTTTTCCGATCACCAAAGCAGCTGGTGAAATAGTCGGGGAGAGTCAATGCGTTATGTTGTATTTCGGTATGAACACGTAGACGACCCGCGACCAACAGCCAGTTCAACCAAGCACCGATAATTAAACCAATGGCAATCCAAGCTTCGGATAAACCTGAGAGATAAATTGCACCAGGTAGGCCCATGAGTAACCAGCCACTCATATCTGATGCACCTGCGGATAATGCAGTGACGACACTGCCTAAACTCCGACCACCTAAAATATAATCATCAAAATTATTCGTGGCTTTGTAGGCATAAAGCCCAATGCCAAGCATCGCCACAATATAAAAAATAAATGTGATTAGCGTAGGATTTAATTGGCTCATTGCTATGCCATCCTTTGTCTGTCCTAAATGACCATCTTTCCGAGATGAATTTTTAATCGAATTATTCGAGGAGCTGATTCAAGCACGTTTTGAAAATTACGCTCTGTTACATTTGAGTGAGATTTATAGTTGTTTAGTGAAACTGAATGTAATTTTGGTTACAAAGACTATTTTTTCAAAAAAGTTTACTTTGAGGTTTAAAACAATTCTATAAATGATTATTTTTAACATAAAGTTACATTTGTCACTTAAACAGCGAAGTTGTAATTTTTTATTGCATAAAGAAGTATTAAATCAATAGTGAAAATAAGCATGAAGCCTATTATCGATATTGCACGATAATGGTGCATTATTGTTGAGTAATAAAAGTGTCTACGGTTCAATTTGATAAAACAAGAATAGAGCATGATCTGCTCGGTGAAAAAGCGGTTCCTTTCGATCGTTACTATGGGATTCATACCCTGCGTGCGATGGAGAATTTTCAGATTTCGCATCAACAAATAGGTGAAAACATACATTTTATTCGTGCATTGGCACAGGTAAAAAAAGCATCAGCACAGACAAATTTAAAATTTTCCAAATTGAGTCAAGATGTCAGCCAAGCGATTCAATGGGCTTGTGATCAACTGATTGAGCAGCCTGAAAGTTGGAAATCATCATTTCCAATTGATATTTATCAGGGTGGGGCTGGAACTTCTATTAATATGAATAGTAATGAAGTGGTGGCTAACCTTGCACTCGAGCATCTCGGCTTGCCTAAAGGTCAATATGATGTAATTCATCCAAACGACCATGTGAATAAATCGCAATCGACCAATGATGTTTATCCAACTGCATTGAGACTAGCAACATATTACAGTTTAGAAGATTTATTGTCTCAAGTTCGCTCATTAATCGCTGCTATTGAGATCAAAGCATCTGAATTTCAACACGTAATTAAAATGGGGCGAACTCAACTCCAAGATGCTGTACCCATGACACTCGGACAAGAGTTTCGTGCATTTGCGACGCTATTAAAAGAAGACTATCGCCTCATCCAAAAGATGCGTCATTTACTGCTAGAAATAAATTTGGGTGCGACTGCGATTGGAACGGGTGTGAACACACCTCATGGATATGCACTAGAAGTGGTTCAAACGCTTTCTCAAATTACTGGATTGAAATTACAAGGTGCTGAAGACTATGTTGAAGCCACCAGTGATTGTGGCGTATTTATTATTCTATCAAGTACTTTAAAGCGTTTAGCCGTCAAGCTCTCAAAAATTTGTAATGACCTGCGCTTATTAAGTTCAGGGCCTCGTACGGGATTAGCTGAAATTAGATTACCTGAATTACAAGCTGGCTCATCCATTATGCCTGCGAAAATCAATCCAGTTATTCCTGAAGTAGTGAATCAAATTGCTTTTAAAGTCATTGGTAATGATTTGACAGTGACCATGGCAGCTGAAGCAGGGCAATTACAATTAAATGTCATGGAACCTGTAATTGCACTGACCATGAATGAATCAACCAATTTATTAATTCAAGCAATGCAAACACTGGAAAACAAGTGTATTCAAGGTATTACTGCAAATGAACAGTCTTGTTACGATGCAGTGATGCGAAGTGTTGGTATCGTCACATTATTAGATCCGATCTTAGGTCATGCCAAATGTGATGAAATTGGGAAGGTTTGTCTTGCAGAAAATAAAACCATTCAGCAAGTTGTCATTGAGCAGAATCTTTTGACGCAAGAGCAGTTAAATCAAATTTTCTCTTTTGAAAATTTAGTGTCTGAGATCGCTGGTCATGTTGTCGATGATATGAACATGGACAAAGTAAGCTAATAGAGTAGGTAGAATCTGAAAGTCAATTGAATATGAATTGATGGCATATTTCATTCAATGAGGTATGCCATTTTCATTGAAACTTTTAAGTATAATTTCTTAATTGAATGTTTATAATAATTAAAATTTTGAGCCATCAATACAAACATTATAATTTAGAGAAAATGAATGAAAAGAATAGTAATAAGCACGCTGCTGTGTTCGATGATGCTGGCATCCTGTTCAAAAAAATAGAGGAACACTCTGCTGAAGCAGTTCAAGAAAACACTGCTGATACGCAAGTTGATATGCAAGAAGCGGCTGAACCAAATACTTTGCCCGTCCAGGAGTAAAAACCTGAGGTCATATTAAATCAAGAGGTTAATTCGGTTGATCTTACTCGTCGTATGGTTCGAGAGGCGCAAGTTAACTTTACCGTTAAAGATGTGGTGAAAAGCAGTTTAGAGATTGAAAAAATAACCCTTGAAGCAGGCGGATTTATTGAAAGAAAAGATATTGATTTCAATGTGGTTGATCTTAAACGTCAGAATATTTCAGAAGGTAAAGTAAAAGTATTTGAAAAAGTTGAACCTATATCTTTTATGGTGCTACGTGTACCGAGTGAGCGTGCCCCACATGTTGTTAATCAACTTTTACCTTTAATGTTTTTTCTGAATCAGCAACGCTATAGTGCACAACGTTTTGAATTGAAGCTTCTTCAAGAAAAAATGAATCAAGAACAGACTATTTCAAGTCAAGCACGACCAGCTCATTTGAATGAAATCACACGGCTCACTCAACTCGAAGTTCAAGACCGTGTTAAATTCAGTACGATCAGTTTACAACTGAATCAACCAACACTGGTCCGAGAAAGGGTTGATATTGATATTGATGCAGTGGCGCGATTAAATGGTGATCACTTTATTCAGCGTGCTTGGAATAGCATCAAATATGGCTGGCAATTTGTGCTCGATCTTTTGGTGTTTTTATTAATGATTTGGCCTTTGTATTTGATTGTCTTAATTGGCTTCTTGTTATATCGATGGTTAAAACCTTATTTTGATAAACTCAAATAAGCCCATGCCTCAATTTGGCTGAAATGAAGAAAGAAGTTTAGCCAAATCTTGCATTCCTTCGGTTGCTGATTTTGAGATACATGTATAGTGTTGTGGCACACGGCCGAGATCGGCTTTAGGGTCGATATAATACGCATCACAGCTTGGTGAAATACTGTGTACTAAGCTTGCAACAGGATAAACAGCTAAGCTTGCTCCAATCACAACAAAGATTTCAGCTTGCTGGCAAATCACATCTGCTTCTTCAAAAGCGGGAACGGATTCACCAAACCATACGACATGTGGACGAAGCGGATATCCAGCGTCACAGAAGTCACGAGAAATATCCAGTTCAGTACCTTCAATTGTGTAAAATTTGTCTGTGAATTGAGCATCTGGCCCTGAGGTTTTGGCCAGTCTTATATTTCCATGAAGATGTAGTACTTTTTTGCTTCCAGCGCGTTCGTGTAAGTCATCAATGTTCTGCGTGATCACATGTACATCATAATGTTGTTCAAGTGCTGCAATCGCAAGATGTGCTGCATTAGGTTCAGATGCTAAAATTTTTTTTCGCCGTTCATTGTAAAAGCGCTGTACTAAAACAGGATTGTTACGCCAAGCTTCGGGCGTTGCGACATCCTCTATGCGATGGTTTTCCCAAAGTCCATCGCTATCTCGAAATGTATTGATACCACTTTCAGCACTCATACCAGCACCCGAAAAAATCACAAGCTTTGTTTTAGACTGATTCATCCAATCTCCATCCTATTGATTTTATGCCCACGTATGACGTCTGGATCAACTTAATATTCAAATATTCATTAGAGCTTATATAGTTTGGTTCAGAAATTTAGAAATTTCTTGTGAGAATTTAATGGGTTCATTGATCAAAGGCGTATGCCCTGAGCGCTCAAACAGTACGATACGATGATTTTTAACCGATTCAGCAATGAGCTTTTGCCCTTGCGCTGGATAGAGTGCGGATTTAGCGCCGATAAAAAAAGTTGCTGGACATTCTAACTTTGAGATCGCGGCTCTGTAATCTTCTTTATGGTTTAGATAGTTGTCAATGTACCAACGCATATAGTCGAGACGTTGCATAGGGAGGATTAACTTTTGAATTTTCGGTTGATTGAGTGTTGTTTTAAAAATTTTAGCGCTCAATTGATGATTATCTTGTAAAGATAAAAATTTAACCCAAAGCTCGACTAATTCGCGGCTTAAGTGAGTAGGTAATTCACTCAGGTTTTGATAATTTTCATGTTGATGTAAAAAAGAAGAAAGTTCGATGAGTAGCTTTTTGAACTCTGGATAGCGATCGCCCAATAGCCCGAAACTCCAAGTTTCATCAGAAGGTATTTTAGGGGTTTGATCAATATGCAAGTATGCTTGGATTTGATCAGCAAATTGACCATATTGCATACCATGCATGGCAGTAGTTGCCCCCATAGAATAAGCAATCACTCTATATTGTTGTCTAGGGCGTTGACTGATCAATGCCTGAATATCGTTCCAGTGACTTGAAATAGCATCAGTATCTGGAATTTTACAATGCTTAGACCCACCAAAACCGCGCCAGTCAGGAATAATGAATTTATATTTCTTTAAATTAAATGCAAAAAAAGGAATCCATTGCCAACTTTGCATTCCTAAACCAGATAGCACCAAAACAGGTTCACCTTGACCAATTTCACGAACATATAATTTTTCGTCATCTTGCATGGTATAAAATGGCATAGATATATCCTTTATTTTGTATTCATTATTTTCAATTGTGGAATTACACGTTCTAACCAACTGATCCAACCTTGCTCTAATTCAATGCCTAATTGAAGAATCATTTTGTGAATATAGAGTGTACGGTCATCATTATCTTTATTAGCAAAATCTTTATCGTAAATCGCTTGATATATTTTTAACTTATTTTTATGAATCTCTAAATGAGATTCCAATTCTGTCAACACATTATTACCACCTAGTTGTGCTTCAGCTCTTAAACGCACCATCAATTCTTCTCTGAGTTGGGCAGGCTCACTATGCTGTACCATCCAATTGGCAAGTTCAGTTCGACCTAGAGCATCAACTTTATATTTTTTCTTTCTCGAGTTGGGATCACCTTCATCAATAGTCGAAATCCAACCTTTTTTTTGCATAGCATTGAGTTCACGATAGATTTGTTGATGAGTTGCATTCCAAAAGAATCCCATAGAACGGTCAAAGCGACGCGCAAGTTCAATACCTGTACTTGGTTTTTCAATGAGACTGGTCAACAAAACATGTGCTAAAGACATAAATCATATATCGTAAAATCTTGAATCAACTTTATTATGCAACATGTTGCATAAAAAGCAAAATTAGAATATATATTTATGCAACAAGTTGCATGAAGCACACAATAATAGCAAGCAAACGCGAGCCATGAGGTCAGAATGTCAAATTATCCAAACTTACTTGCACCACTAGATTTAGGTTTTACCACTTTAAAAAATCGTGTATTGATGGGTTCGATGCACGTAGGTTTAGAAGAGGTTGAAGGTGGCTATGAACGTATGGCCGCATTTTATGCTGAGCGTGCTCAAGGACAGGTCGGTCTTATCGTGACGGGGGGAATTTCACCCAACGATGCTGGTGTGACTTTTGCTGGAGGGTCAAAATTAGACTCGATTGCTGAAGCTGAGAAACATAAAATCATTACGCAAGCGGTACATGATGCTGGTGGTAAGATTGCAATGCAGATTTTGCATACTGGTCGATATTCATATCAGCCTGAAAATGTTGCACCATCAGCAATTCAGGCACCAATTAATCCAGTTAAACCTCATGCTTTAAGCTCGGCTGAAGTTCATCAAACCATTGATGATTTTGCCAACTGTGCAAAGCTGGCTCAATATGCAGGTTATGATGGTGTTGAGATTATGGGGTCTGAAGGTTACCTCATCAATGAGTTTATCGCAGCACGTACCAATCACCGTGATGACGAATGGGGTGGGAGTTATGAAAACCGCATTCGTTTGCCGATTGAAATTGTAAAACGTACCCGTGCAGAGGTGGGTGAAAACTTTATTATCATTTATAGACTTTCGATGCTCGACTTGGTTGAGGGCGGTTCAACGCTTGAGGAGGTCATCCATCTTGCAAAAGAAATTGAGAAAGCCGGCGCGACTATCATTAATACAGGTATTGGTTGGCATGAAGCGCGTATACCCACGATTGCAACGAAAGTACCTCGAGCAGCATTTACATGGGTGACAGAAAAGCTAAAAGGTGAAGTTAATATTCCATTGATTACCTCAAATCGTATCAATACCCCTGAAATGGCTGAACACGTGTTAGCTTCAGGTCATGCAGATATGATTTCTATGGCTCGCCCAATGCTTGCAGATGCAGAATTTGTACTAAAAGCTGAACAGGGTAGAAGTGACGAAATCAACACGTGTATTGGCTGTAACCAAGCGTGTTTGGATCATATTTTTTCACTCAGAATTGCGTCATGCTTGGTTAATCCACGTGCATGCCATGAAACTGAACTCATTTTTAAAGAAACCCATACGCCTAAAAAAATTGCTGTCATTGGTGCAGGTCCTGCAGGATTGAGTTTTGCTACTTATGCAGCTGACCGTGGTCATCAGGTCACCATTTTTGAAGCAGCCGATCAAATTGGGGGGCAATTTAATATTGCAAAAACGATTCCAGGAAAGGAGGAGTTTTATGAGACATTGCGTTACTTTAAGCGAAAAATTGAGTTGCAGCCTTTAATTCAATTGAAACTTAACCATACTGCAACTTTTGAAGAGCTCAATACAGATCAGTTTGATGAAATTGTAGTCGCTACAGGTGTGACACCTCGACATTTAGATATTGAAGGAATTGATCATCCAAAAGTGTTGTCTTATATCGAAGTTTTAAGAGAGAAAAAACCAGTCGGACAGCGTGTTGCGATTATTGGTGCTGGTGGTATTGGTTTTGATACTGCTGAGTATCTAACCCATGAGGGGGAAAGTGGAAGCTTGAATCCTCAAAAATTTTATGATGAATGGGGAATTGATACATCATATTCTAATGTAGGAGGTTTAAAACCTGCTCAAGTAGAACAGCCATCACGTGAAATCTACTTATTACAACGTAAAGCCACTTCAGTTGGTGCAGGCTTGGGTAAAACGACGGGTTGGGTTCATCGTACTGGATTAAAAAATCGCGAAGTAAAAATGATTCCAGGTGCAACGTATAACAAGATTGATGACCAAGGTTTACATATCACAATCAATGAACAAACTACCGTATTAGACGTGGATCATGTGGTGATTTGTGCAGGTCAAGAATCATATACGGCTATGTTTGATCAACTTGAGCAGGCAGGTAAAAAAGTTCATTTAATTGGTGGGGCGAAAGAAGCTGGTGAGCTAGATGCAAAACGTGCGATTCGTCAAGGCGCTGAATTGGCTGCCATGATTTAAGCCATAAAATTTCTCTCTTGTATTACAGATGAAAGTGCAAGAAGAGGATTTGGAGAGGTTACTTAATTAAATGAGACCTCTCCTTGACGCAGTATTCTCCCTTTTCTTCTAAAAGGTTGAACTGATACAACAAAAAGGACATAAAAATGACACTCGAAACCACACAAAAATCCATTCAACGTTGGCACCACATGCTTAAAACGCGTGATTTAAGTCTATTGAATGAGCTTTTGTCTGAAGAAGTCGTATTTAAATCACCCGTCGCATTTAAGCCTTATCCAGGCAAACAAGTTGTTACTTTTATTTTGACCAATGTGATTGAGATCTTTGAAAATTTTCGTTATCACCGTGAGTTCTACACAGCAGATGGGCTCAGTGTTGTGCTTGAATTTTCCGCAAATGTGGGTGAAAAAACATTAAAAGGTATTGATATGATCCAGTTTAATGAGCAAGGTCAAATTATTGACTTTGAGGTGATGATTCGGCCTAAAAGTGGTTTAGAAGCTTTGGCGTTGCAAATGGGCCAACGTATGGCTCAATTTCTACCAAAATAAATTAGGCATGTTTTTGGCTTATGAATTGGAGTAAGTAAATTCGGAGTCTGTATGAATCTTAATCAGCGTTTCAAGTGGGTGCAGGAATTCACTCAAACCCAATTTGATTATTTTACTGGTGCAGCTATACCTTCAATCTATTTTAATCCGCAAGGTGAGTTAGCGCATGTGATTTCAAACTTGAAACGTTTGCATTATAAATATAGACCAACGCCGTGGCTCTCGAATACGCATGCTCACTTGGTGTATTTTGATAAAATTCGAAAGAAAACCGTAAAATTAGAATATGACTTCATTGAACAGTTAACAATGTCTGATGGGGGAACGACGGGTATTGCTTGGTATGGTATGCATCTGCCTGCGGAAACACCTACTATTTTAGTGCTGCATACCATTACTGGAAGCCCAGCCAGTATGAGAGAATTGGTCAGAGACTTACATCAAGTAACTGGTTGGCGTATCGCATTGTGTTTAAGACGAGGGCATGCAGGTCTACCACTTTCAGTTCCTAAAATTAATCTTTTTGGAAACACGCAAGATCTAAGAGAGCAGATTGAATATATTCAACAGCGCTTGCCATATTCTAAATTGTATGCAGTTGGGTCTTCAGCAGGAACTGGATTATTGGTTAGATATTTAGGTGAGGAAGAAAGCTCCACACCAATTCAAGCGGCTTTCGCACTTTGCCCTGGATACAATACGGAAACTGGTTTTTCAAATGTTCATCCTTTTTATAGCCGTTTGATGGCAAAAAAGTTAAATTCACATTTTTTAAAACCGTATAAGCAACATTGGCGAAATTTAGAAAGTTTAAAGCAACTGAGTGTTGCTAAAGATTTATTTGATTTTGAAAAAACATATTATCAGTTTGCTGGATTTGAAAATTATGACGCATATTGTAAAGCGACAAATCCCATCTATGTCTTTGAGAAGATTAGAGTGCCGTTGATGATTTTAAATTCGGAAGACGATCCAGTATGCCATATCCGCAATTTAGAGCCTTATAAAGAAGTGATTCAACATATGCCGAACATGGCAGTAGTGACCACAAAAAAAGGAAGCCATTGCTGTTTCTATGAAGGTAATAAAAATCCAGAATCTTGGGCACACAAATTAATTGCAGAATTTTTTTTAGAATTAGAGAAAGCCTGACAATTTTTGTTGTTTATAAATGAATAACAATTTGACTTTCATTCATGTTGACATAAAAAAACCGAGTCTTGTCACTCGGTTTTTTTAAATTTGAAAATTAGTTTTCTAAAGCAGGGGTAGCAGCAGCAATAGCAGCGGCAACAGCATCATCTTCAGATTGAGAACCACCTGTTGATGCACTTGGAGAAGGTGTAGGGCGTTCTACATTTTCAACAGCTGGTGCTGGCGCAGGATTCGTTTGTGCAGGCGCATCACGGTATTCACGACGAATAGTCGCTGACGTATTGTTTGTCTCCTGATGCTCAATTTCAACTTGAGTTGGTGGCTCAGGTTCGATTTCAGGTTCAGAAATCTCTATGTTCTCAATTTGTTCTGCCTGTTCAGTTGTTTCAACAGTTTGTTCCTGTTCTTCTTCCTTAGGCGCTTCTTTTTTTACACATGCAGTAACGAGGAGTGCAGATAAGATTGCACCACCGATTAAAAGTTTTTTATTCATAGTTGCTCAAAACAAACTAGCTAGATCGACTGACGTAGTATAACAGCAAATTAACAGATGAAAATCACTGAAAGTGTGCGTGAATCTTTATTGGAAATGATGATAGAATAACCAATTGTTTATTGTTCTTTGAATTGATGCGGATTGACTTTGCTTTATAGGTACAGAGTAAAGTAAAATTGCGCAACATTGCAGGCCGATTTAGGCTCGATTGTACGAGAAACCCAATGACCCATTTTATTTTCGTTACTGGTGGTGTTGTTTCATCACTAGGTAAAGGTATTTCAGCTGCTTCAGTTGCTGCACTTTTAGAAGCCCGTGGATTAAAAGTAACCATGGTGAAAATGGATCCATATATTAATGTCGATCCAGGGACGATGAGCCCGTTCCAACATGGTGAAGTTTTTGTCACAGAGGATGGTGCGGAAACTGACTTAGACTTGGGTTATTACGAACGTTTCTTGCGTCGTGCGAAAATGACCAAGCTTAATAACTTTACATCTGGTCGCGTGTACCAAGACGTTTTAAATAAAGAGCGTCGCGGTGATTACCTTGGTGGAACAGTTCAAGTTATTCCACACATTACAGACAATATTAAAGAACGTGTTCTTCGCGCTGGCGAAGGCTATGACGTTGCTATTGTTGAGATTGGCGGTACAGTAGGTGACATTGAATCTCTCCCATTCATGGAATCTGTTCGTCAGTTAATGGTTGAACTTGGTCACAAACGCACAATGCTGATGCATTTAACGTTGTTGCCATATATCAAGTCAGCTGCAGAGTTGAAAACAAAACCAACTCAGCACTCAGTGAAAGAATTACTCTCAATCGGTATTCAACCAGATATTTTGATCTGTCGTACTGAACACGATGTTGATGCTGATACAAAGCGTAAAATTGCGTTGTTCACGAACGTAGAAGCTCGTGCAGTTGTGGTGTGTAAAGATGCACGCACAATTTACGAAATTCCACGTACGTTCTATGAACAAGACGTTGATGATTTAATTTGCGAGCGTTTTGGTTATAACGATTTACCAGAAGCCGATCTTTCAGATTGGGATAATGTCGTAGAAGCACTATTAAATCCTGAGTACACTGTTCGTGTTGCGATGGTGGGTAAATATGTTGAACTTCCAGATGCTTATAAATCTGTAAACGAAGCACTTTTACATGCAGGTATCCAAAACCGCGTTAAAGTTCAAATTGATTATGTCAATGCCGAAGAACTAGAAAGCCAAGATGTAGCAGAAGTGTTGAAAGATGCTGACGCAATCTTAGTTCCTGGTGGTTTTGGCGAGCGCGGTACTGAAGGTAAGATGCAAGCGATTAAATTCGCACGTGAGAATGGAATTCCATTCCTTGGTATTTGCTTAGGTATGCAACTTGCGGTCATTGAATACGCACGTAATGTTGCTGGTATTGCAGATGCAACTTCAACTGAATTTAACCGTTCAACTAAATCGCCTTTAATTGGTTTGATTACGGAATGGTTAGACGAACGTGGTGAAGTACAACAACGTTCTGTAGATTCTGATCTTGGTGGAACAATGCGTCTTGGCGCTCAAAAATCAGAATTGGTTGAAGGCACTAAAACTGCAGAAGTGTATGGTTCAGTAGAAATTATTGAACGTCATCGCCATCGTTACGAAATGAATAATCGTTATATTCCTACTTTAGAAGAAAAAGGTATGAAAATTTCTGGTTATTCACCAATCCAACGTTTAGTTGAAACTGTTGAAATTCCTCAACATCCTTGGTTTATTGCTGTACAATTCCACCCGGAATTTACAAGTTCTCCACGTGATGGTCATCCATTATTTGCTGGTTTTATTGATGCTGCTAAAAAACAGTATCAAAAATCGAAATAATGAATGTCTTAGGACATAACTAGGAAGTTTAAATGTCACAATTAAAAGCACAAGAAATTGTACGTTTAGGCGATATACAAATGGCAAATCATTTGCCATTTGTATTATTCGGCGGAATGAATGTACTTGAATCAAAAGATTTAGCTTTTGAAATTGCAGAAACTTATGTTGATATTTGCAAACGTTTGGATATTCCATATGTTTTCAAAGCAAGCTTTGATAAAGCAAATCGTTCGAGCTTAAATTCTTTCCGCGGACCTGGTCTTGAAAAAGGAATTGAGTGGTTAGCTGACATTAAAAAACATTTTAATGTACCCATCATTACAGATGTTCATGAACCATATCAAGCAGCACCTGTGGCTGAAGTGGCTGACATCATTCAATTACCTGCTTTCCTCAGCCGTCAAACAGATCTTGTTGAGGCAATGGCAAAAACTCAAGCCATTATCAATATCAAAAAAGCGCAATTCTTAGCACCGCATGAAATGCGTCATATCTTGCATAAGTGTTTGGAAGCAGGGAATGACAAGCTGATTTTATGTGAGCGTGGCTCAGCATTTGGTTACAACAACTTAGTTGTCGATATGCTTGGTTTCGACATCATGAAAGAAATGAATGTGCCGGTCTTCTTTGACGTGACACATGCACTTCAAACCCCGGGTGGTCGTGCAGATTCAGCAGGTGGTCGTCGCGCACAAATTACGACATTAGCGCGTGCGGGTATGGCGACAGGTCTAGCAGGTCTTTTTCTGGAAGGACATCCTGATCCAGAAAAAGCAAAATGTGATGGACCTTGCGCTCTTCGAATGTCTCAACTTGAGCCATTCTTAGCTCAGCTTAAAGAATTGGATACCTTGGTTAAAGGTTTCAAAAAATTAGATACACACTGATGCAGCGTTAGACGCATCGTTTTATTAATCAACTGAGGAATTGTTCATGAGCCAAATCGTTGACATTCGTGCACGTGAAATTTTGGACTCTCGTGGTAACCCAACCATCGAAGCAGACGTTATCTTAGCATCTGGCGTAGTTGGCCGTGCATGTGCACCATCTGGTGCTTCAACTGGTTCTCGTGAAGCTTTAGAACTTCGTGATGGCGATAAAGCACGTTACTTAGGTAAAGGTGTTCAAACTGCTGTGAACAACGTAAACACGTTAATCCGTGACGCGTTAGTGGGTAAATCAGTATTCGAACAAAAAGACATCGATAATACGATGATCGCTTTAGACGGAACTGAAAACAAAGAAAAATTAGGTGCGAACGCAACTTTGGCAGTGTCTTTGGCTGCTGCGCGTGCTGCTGCTGACGAAAAGAAAATTCCTCTTTTCCAATACATCGCAGACCTTCGTAACAACAGCATTTTAACAATGCCTGTTCCAATGATGAACATCTTAAACGGTGGTTCACATGCGGACAACAACGTTGATATCCAAGAGTTCATGATTGAGCCAGTTGGCTTCACTTCATTCTCTGAAGCACTTCGTGCAGGCGCAGAAATCTTCCATTCTTTAAAATCAGTTTTAAAGAAACAAGGTTTAAATACTGCTGTTGGTGATGAAGGTGGTTTCGCACCGAACTTACGTTCAAACGAAGAAGCAATTACAGTTATTCTTGAAGCAATTGAAAAAACTGGCTACAAAGCAGGTTCTGACATTATGCTTGCGCTTGACTGTGCATCTTCAGAATTCTACAAAGATGGTCAGTACATCCTTGCTGGTGAAGGCAATAAAGCATTCACAAACAACCAATTCTCTGACTACCTTGCAGGTCTTGTAAACCAATATCCAATTATCTCTATTGAAGATGGTTTAGATGAATCTGATTGGGAAGGTTGGTCTTACCTAACTTCGATTCTTGGCGACAAGATTCAATTGGTTGGTGATGATTTGTTTGTTACAAATCCTAAAATCCTTCAACGTGGTATCAACGAAAAAGTTGGTAACTCTATCCTGATTAAGTATAACCAAATCGGTACGTTGACTGAAACTTTAGATGCGATCTATCTTGCTAAAGCAAATGGTTACTCTACAGTGATTTCTCACCGCTCTGGCGAAACTGAAGATTCTACAATTGCGGATCTTGCAGTAGGTACTGGTGCTGGTCAAATCAAAACTGGTTCACTTTGCCGTTCTGATCGTGTAGCGAAATACAACCAATTGCTTCGTATCGAAGAATTGACGAATGCTATTTACCGCGGTAAAGCTGAGTTTAAAGGTTTAAATTAATCGTTTAGATTATTTTGAATTTTAAAAAACCACTCTTTAAAGAGTGGTTTTTTTGTTATTAAGCTATGAAATAAAAAGTGTAAATATAATGACTCTTGAATATTCAATAACTTTTGATATTTATCAGTAAGTATTTTTAAAAGAAATCAATCAATGTGAATTTGTTTAACATTTGCATATTTAACACAGTTACACATACTACCTTTCTTTGTTTTAGGGTATATTAGTGCTCTAATTTCATGATGTTAACTAAGCCTCAAATATAATGTTAGACGTCTTTAAAACTACTTCAAGTAAAGTGATTTTGCTGGTGGCAATAATTTTAATTGCCATCTTTCAATATCGCTTTTGGCTCGGTGAAGGAGGATATTTCCCTCATCAGGCGCTACTTCAGCAAATGAATCAACAAGCTGAAACAAATGAAGAGTTAAAAGAGCGTAATCGTATTCTGGCTGCTGAAGTGTATGATCTAAAAAATGGTGTTGAGGCGATTGAAGAACATGCACGTTTAGATCTTGGCTTAATTAAGCCTCATGAAACTTTTATTCAAATGAGTACAATCAGTACGAATTATAAGCCGATTTACATCGACCCAAATGCTAACGTAGATTTAAGAACCAATGAGTCTAGACAACCTGAATCTGAACAACCGTAAATTATGGGCTATTATTCCGGCAGCAGGTTCTGGTAGTCGATTTTCCAAATCAGCGTTAAAGCAATATCAAATTATCCAGAATAAAACTGTACTTGAGCATACTGTAGAACGTATTGCTCAATTGCCTATTGCTGGCTATGTATTGGCCATCTCAGAGCATGACCAATTTGCTCAGACACTTCAATTTGCTAAATCGGAAATCCTTCATTTCTGCTTAGGTGGTCAGGAGAGGGTTGATTCTGTACTTAACAGTTTAAAGTATTTAACCAATATTGCAGATGAAAATGATCTGGTGTTTGTGCATGATGCTGCTCGACCTTGTGTCAGCTTGAGCAATTTAGAGTCTTTAATTCGCCATGTTATCGAATCTAAGCATAGCGCAATTTTAGCAACGCCTGTGCGAGATACTTTAAAAAGAGTAGATCCGTCGAGTGCTATTGAAAAAACTGTAGATCGAAGTGCATTGTGGCAAGCACAAACTCCACAATTGTCGACCATTAAATTGTTAAAAACTTCCATTGAACACGCTTTAACTCACAGGATCACAATCACGGATGAAGCGAGTGCGCTTGAATATGCTCATCATCCAGTGGATGTGGTGATTGGGCGATCTGATAATATTAAAATTACTTATCCTGAAGATTTAGAACTTGCTCGTCTGATTCTTCAGTCACAGTCTGACTCGAAATAATTTAGTTTTATGTTTGGGACTTTGGTTAAATAGCCAAAACATTGTCTTATAATAATACCACTTAGAATATGCAATTCAGCCAATGATACCTTCACAACAGTACCGTTTTTTGCGTCATGCCTTGAGAGATGGACGAACAATCAAACATGATTCGTCACGTTGGACTAAATTACATTTAGATCCATGGTTACTTGGTTTTTTGATATTAAACGCAGCTTTTGGACTCATGGTTGTTTATAGTGCAACCAATCATGATTCAAGCATGGTGATTCGTCAGGCGACCAGTTTTGGTATCGGTTTTATTTTGCTGTTTATTTGTGCACAAATTCCTCCAAAAGTTTATCAAATTGTCAGTCCTTATCTGTATGCATTTTCGATTGTGCTTCTGCTTTTGGTATTGCTAATTGGTGATGTCCGCTTAGGCGCAAAACGCTGGATTTCTATTCCTGGATTAGGGAGTGTGCAGCCCAGTGAATTTATGAAATTTACGATGCCACTCATGATGGCTTGGTTTTTTAGTCTGCGGACTTTACCACCCAAATTTATGCATATTCTCTTTGCATTATTTCTGATGATGATTCCTTTTGTTTTAGTCGCATTACAGCCTGACTTAAACATTGGATTAATTATTCCCGGAATTTTTGTCATTTTTTTAAGTGGTATTTCTTGGCGTTTGATTGGGGCTGTGGTCGCTGGGTTTGCAGTGGTTGCACCATTATTATGGAATTTCTTTCTACAGGAATACCAAAAAAAGCGAATTTTAACTTTATTTGATCCTGAATCAGATCCGCTAGGTGCAGGGTGGAATATCATTCAGTCTAAAATTGCGATTGGTTCTGGTGGACTATTTGGTAAAGGTTTTAATGAAGGAACACAGTCTCATTTAGGTTATCTCCCCGAACATCATACAGACTTTATTATGTCTGCTTATGCAGAGGAATTTGGCTTTTTTGGTGTGTTCGTATTATTTGTTATTTTTGCTGCGATCATTATTCGTTGTTTGATTATTTCCATGAACAGCTTCCATAATTTTGGACGTCTTTATGCGGGTGCGGCAGGTTTAACTTTCTTTTTCTTTGTGTTTTTGAACAGTGGAATGGTGAGTGGAATTCTTCCAGTCACTGGTGATCCATTGCCACTCATGAGTTATGGTGGTACGGCAGTCATTGCAACGCTCGCAGGTATGGGCATTGTAATGTCTATACATACACATCGCTAAAACATGTGGGGTTGACAGCAAATTTTCAACTCACATTCTGCTTACTCTCACATCTATTGAAACTTTGAGCTTCAATAATTGCTCTAATCAGTCATTACACTTTTATGCTGAAGAAGATGAAAGTGTAGATGGAAGATGATCCAAGCTCTCTGAGAGAGTAACTTTAAAAAATAAATTGTTTCCTCATTTGTTTTTAATGACTAAATTGTTCTCGATGGTAGAAAAATTTGAGCTAAACAATGATCTTTGTAACGTTTCCCTAGCTAAAAACTCCTGTCTTAGCTGTTGTCTTCTACTTGGTGATCCTTTTTTATAAAAATATTTTTTAAAATTGATTCTCGTAGATGTATAAAAAAATTAACTATGGCATATTAATTGTTGAATAAGAATTAAACGAATATTGCAAGAGAGAGGTCTTCTGTAGATCCGCCGAAGGAGCAACGACCCCGGAATCTCTCAGGCAAAAGGACTGTAATTATTCTCAATCATCTGGAGAGAAGTCTAATGATGTTTAGACTCACCGAAGGGGATGGAAAAATTCATATGTCATGAAGATTTCCGAAGCTCTCAGGTACCGTGACAGATGGGGCATTGAAAATATAAAATTTTCAAGGAGCTTTTATGTCACATATTATGGTGATTGGTGCTGGCATTACAGGAATAACCACTGCCTACGAATTATTAGAACTTGGTTATCAAGTCACGATTTTGGATAAAAACTTATATCCAGCAATGGAGACTTCATTTGCGAACGGAGGTCAACTTTCTGCATGTAATGCAGAGGTGTGGAATCAGAAAGCAACGGTACTGAAGGGTATCAAATGGATGACCCAAAAAGATGCACCATTATTACTCAACCCATCTTTTGATTTGCATAAATACGCTTGGCTGATTGAATTTATGGGTAATATCAAACACTACGAAGCCAACACACAAGAAACGGTAAGACTGGCATTATTGGCAAGAAAACGGCTGTTTGAAATTGCACAGAAAGAAAATATTCAATTTGATTTGGTAAAGCGTGGAATTTTGCACTTTTATCATAATCAGCAGGATTATGATGTCGCAATAAGAGTGAATGATTTGTTATGCAAAGGTGGATTAGAGCGTCACGCTGTTACAAATGGAGAAATTCACAGTATTGAACCAAGTTTGAAGGGAGAATATTACGGTGGTTTTTATTGTCCTGGCGATGCCACAGGAGATATACACAAATACACCACGCATTTAGCCCAAGTGGTGGCGAATAAAGGTGGGAAATTTTTATACGGTGTAGAAGTTGAAGATTTAAATCTGGATCATTCAACAGAACAAGTTTCAGCTAAATATCGCGCTTGTGATCCTAAAAGTAGAGATATACCCGATGGATTTATTCAAGCTGATGCAATGGTCATTTGTGGTGGAGTTGGAAGCTATCATTTAGCACAACAGGCTGGAGATCGTGTCAATGTTTATCCAGTGAAAGGGTACTCGATTACAGTTCAGTTGAATGATGAACATAGCCAACAACATGCACCCTGGGTAAGTTTATTGGATGAAAGTGCAAAAATTGTGACGTCGAGATTAGGTCGAGATCGTTTAAGAATTGCTGGTACTGCAGAATTTAATGGCTATAACCGAGACATCCGTATGGATCGCATACAACCTTTGGTTCATTGGGTGAATCGTAATTTTGATATTTCAACTGAGCATTGTGTCCCTTGGGCTGGATTAAGACCGATGATGCCGAATATGATGCCAGTGGTAAGACAAGGGAAGCATCCGAGAGTCTTTTATAATACCGGTCATGGGCATCTGGGTTGGACGCTGTCAGCTGCAACTGCTGCAATGATCAGTTTAGAAATTTCACAGAAAATAGCGGCTTAATGAAAAGCCACAATAGTATGAAAACTATTGTGGCAAATACATTTATAGTCGAGTGAAAACTTGATCTGCATTCAAACGAGATTTAGGTAATTTGGCATTAAAATCTTTTTCACTTCGATAACCAAGTGCCAATAGCACTGACGGAATCAGGCCTTTTGCGTCAAGATTTAACTCTTCAGCGATAATTTTTTCATCGAATCCTCCAATTGGAGTGGCATCGATACCTTCTAAACCTGCAGCAAATAAGGTTTGCCCAAGTGCAATAAAAGTTTGATTTTCAGACCAGCGCTGGATATCGCCTTTTTCGTTGCGATAATAATCAACATAGCCTAAGCGCGTATCTTTTTGAGCTTGTTTTGCTTGGTCATCTTTAAAACGACCACTGATTTCATCTTGATTTAATAATTGATCTAGATGAGAGTCTGTAATGTCTTTATGCGTACAAAACAGAATTGTGTGTGAAGATTCAAGTACTTTGGGTGCATTATAAACATACTTACCAACCAGTGCTTTAGCAATGCGCTGTTTGGCTTCATCAGTTTCGATGACAAAGAAATGCCACGGTTGAATATTGATAGACGAAGGTGCGAGCCTTAAAGATTCCAATAATTTTTCAAACTTTTCTTGAGGGATCTTTTTTGAAGAATCGTATGCTTTGGTGGTGTAGCGAGATTGGGAGATGTTTAACAAATCCATATTATCCTCCGATTATTCACAATATATTCATCTAAAAATTTTAAATGACTCTGAACTTAAATATTTTCTATAGTTGATGCTAAATGATATGAAAAATCTGACTTGTCTTTAAATCAATAGGCATATTTTAAATCAGTATATTTTTCTAATGACATTGCAATTTGTTGGTTGATAAATGCGCGTACATCTTCTTCAGTCATAGGTTGACCATTCTTGCTGATATTATGTTCGATCGGTGCTTGGTCTGCGGCCTTAATTTTGTAGACAAGGTGGGTGATCAATTCGTAATCGTTATTATGGTTTACGATGTTAGTCACATATTGATATGAATGCTCAAAGTTGAGATCTTGATGGGAAAATATAAATTGTTCAAAGATTGTCAATGCGGCGCCATCAGCAAGATTTTTGAGTTCATCAATAATTGTGGCATCTAGGCGTACATCATAACGTTCAGAGATTGCTTTACCATCGATTAATAATGACACTTTATCATCTTCATGGTGTTGAACAGTAATATTACTGAAATTAGACATGACAAACTCACGAATTGAATTGAGTCGTTATTATCATATGCAAAAAAACTTAAAGCAAAACATACTGATTAATATTCAAACATTGAGTGAAATTTCAATTTAAAGGTTGATGAGATCATTATAAAAATAGAGGAACTAATAAGACCATGTTTTCAGTGTCAGATCATTGATTGACTGCTTAGAGAATTTCGATTGATTAATTTCCAAAATTTGAGCTTGATCCAAACGCCAGTCGCCTAAAACAATTCTTCTTTTATCTTGAGAGATATGGATTTGAGGGCGATGCGTATGACCATGAATTAGTAAATCAACTTCTTTCAATGCATCGTGGACAGCATCTTGATTTACATCCATGACATCATAAGATTTAAATTCTTTTGATTCATGGCTTTTTTTTCTAAATCCATTTGCAAGTTGAGTACGAAAAGAAAGTGGGGTATTCCGCAGTATCCAAATGATGAGTGGATTTCTGATTATTTTTTTAAAACGTTGATAGGCGACATCGTCTGTACATAGTGAATCACCATGTTCTATACGAATTTGGACGTCATTTATTCTTAAGTTAGAGACTTCGGACAATAAGATGCCACCAAATTTATTTAAAAAAATTTGATTCAGCGCAAAATCACGATTGCCGACAGAAAATAAAACTTGATTTCCCTGAGCAGTAAATCTTTTTAAGCGTTCAACGATTTCATCGAGCCAAGGAGCTCTATAGTCATCACCAATCCATGCATTAAACCAATCACCTAAAATATAGAGTTGGGTTTGCTGGTCTTGATAATGATCTAATAAATCTAAAAACCCTCGAACGAGTCGAGGGTGTTCAGGTGACAGGTGTAAATCTGAAATAAACAGATAGGTCACTTAATATTCCTTATTTGCCTACATCCCCATCAACTTTAGATGGGGAAACAATCCCTTGAACATGATATTCGTTTTAAAGCAGTGCTTGAAAACTTAATAAGTTAAGGGGTAGGTTTTTTATTCAGAGATAATTTTAGCAGATTCGATCACAACGTTTTCTAGTGGAACGTCAGCGTGGTAGCCACGGTTACCAGTGCGAACGCCTTTGATTTCATTAACAACGTCCATACCTTCTACAACTTTACCAAATACTGCATAACCCCAGCCTTGAGCTGTTTTACCCGTATGGTTAAGGAAAGCATTGTTTTTCACGTTAATGAAGAATTGTGCAGATGCTGAGTGAGGAGCTTGAGTACGTGCCATGGCAATCGTACCTTCGTCATTGCTTAAACCGTTGTCAGCTTCATTTTCAATAGAATCGCGAGTTGCTTTTTCTTTGAAGTTTTCATCCATGCCACCGCCTTGGATCATGAAACCGTCAATTACACGGTGGAAAATTACGCCATCATAAAAACCATCACGAACGTACTCTAAAAAGTTAGCAACAGTTTTAGGTGCTTTTTCAGAGTTAAGCTCTAGAACAATACGTCCTTTATTGGTGTTTAATTCGACTTGAGGAAAACTCATTCTATAATCTCCTGATCATGGACAAAAAGCCATGGGTTTGTGGTTGAGAGAAGCATAAGCAAACTGTAAACTACAAGGCAAGCAAAAACGTTATTTTCTTTGTTAATAATATGAAGATAGCGTTTTAATTATCCTATTTTATCTTATAGAAGTGATTTATCAACTATGAAGCCGAATGATGTTGTTTCATCCCTGCCAAATACCCCGACGACTAACAATCCATCAGTCGATGCTGCGCAGCAAGAACAACAACCGGGCTTAGACTTTGTACGTCAAGTAATTACAGAAGATCTTGCAGCAGGGCGTACAGATAAAGTCGTGACGCGCTTTCCACCAGAGCCTAATGGTTATTTACACATTGGACATGTTAAAGCGATTTGCCTGAATTTTGGTATTGCAGAAGAATTTTCTGGTTTATGTAATCTTCGTTTTGACGATACAAATCCAGATGCAGAAGAACAAGAATATGTAGATGGTATTGTGAACGATGTTAAATGGCTCGGTTTCGACTGGAATGGTGAACCACGCTACGCATCAAGTTACTTTGATCAATTGTATCAATGGGCGATTCAATTAATTAAACAAGGTGATGCATATGTCGATTTGCAATCTCCTGAAGAAATTAAGCTGAATCGTGGAAATTTTGTAGAACCAGGTAAAAATTCTCCGCAACGTGATGCAACGGTTGAAGAAAACTTAGCACGTTTTGAACAAATGCGTAATGGTGAGCTTGGAGAAGGCCAAGCAGTACTTCGTGCCAAGATTGATATGGCATCACCGAACGTACATATGCGTGATCCAATTCTTTACCGTGTTTTACATTCTGAGCATCATCAAACAGGCGATACGTGGAAAATCTATCCAATGTATGACTATGCTCATCCTTTGTCTGATGCGATTGAAGGCATTACGCACTCGTTATGTACGCTTGAATTCCAAGACCATCGCCCGTTCTATGATTGGGTTGTCGCTAAGGTAAATTCTCCAGCAGTTCCACGCCAGTACGAATCAAGCCGTTTGAATGTTGATTACACCATCACCTCAAAACGTAAATTACGTAAGCTGGTCGAAGGTGGTTACGTCAATGGTTGGAATGATCCACGTATGCCTACAGTCGTGGGAATGCGTCGTCGTGGCTTTACTCCAGAAGGCTTACGTGATTTCTGTAAGCGTGTGGGCGTATCTAAAACTGATGGTATTGTCGATGTTGCAATGCTTGAATTCTGCATTCGACAATCATTAGAAAATACTGCTGCACGTGGTATGGCGGTATTGAATCCTCTTAAAGTGACATTGACCAACCTTCCAGAGGATATGGATTTAACACACGCACGCCATCCAAATGTTGATATGGGTGATCGTGTAATTCCACTGACTTCTGAATTGTATATTGATCGTAAAGATTTTGAGGAAGAGCCGCCTAAAGGGTTTAAACGCTTAATTCCTGGTGGTGAAGTCCGTTTACGTCATGCTTATGTGATTAAATGTGATGAAGTGATTAAGGATGAAAATGGCGAAGTTGTTGAACTTAAATGCTCTATCGATCCGCATACTTTAGGTAAGAATCCAGAAGGTCGTAAAGTCAAAGGTGTTATTCATTGGGTATCTGCAAATAAAGGGATTCCTGCTGAAGTTCGTATTTATGATCGTCTATTTACTGAAGCCGCACCTGATGCGGACGATGATTTCTTAGCGAATTTAAATCCAGATTCTCTAAAAATTGTTCAAGCGGTAATTGAGCCTGCTTTAGCTCAAGCGAAACCTGAAGATCGATTCCAATTCGAACGTGAAGGTTATTTTGTCGCTGATCAATTTGATCATACTGTTGAAAAACCTGTCTTTAACCGTATTTTGGATTTAAAAGACAGTTTTAAGCCTGCAAAATAAAGTTTGGTAATATCAAAAAAAGCCTGATTGATTCAGGCTTTTTTTTATTCAAATTTAGGTTAATAATTAATTTTTGTGATTAAATTCATATGATTAGATAAAGGTGAGTATTTAAGAATAATTTAATAAGTTATAAATAAAAACTAAAATAACATTATATTTCAAATATATATTTGACTATTTGAATTTTCAAGCGCATATTTAATTCAACCGAAAGGTTAATTTGAAACTTTGTTTTCCTCGAAACCCTGCTTAAGCGGGGCTTTTTTTTGCTTTAGTTTCTGATGCTGCTGTAAAGCGATATACACAGGGCCTTTCAGTTTGCGCTGATCATTTAACTTTTTCTTAATATAAAATACCAAAGCAAAACAGGTGGTTGCTAAAGTTAAAAGAAGACTATTTAAGTAGCTCATGAGTGAGCTGATATAACCAATAGTGGTGAGTCTATTCATCATTTTGATGACTTGTGGACTACTTTCGATGCCCGTGATCGCCCAAGAACATAAGTGTTCACAATTATTAATAATGAGATGATAGTTATTTTCATGCATTCGAGAGCGCATTCGTCTTACGACAGCACGACCTGAATATTTGGGGGTGCTATAATGCCGAATCGTAATTTTTTTGCCATGTGCAAATTTTTGCAGAGATGTAATTTCGATCGGATGTTTTTTAAAGAGATGAGCAAAACCTGAATAATGAATAACACGACCCTTACCCACATAAATACCATGATGTGAATAACCAAAATGCTTAACAATTAAGTGAGCACCAAGAGGGAATGTTTTGACGTGTTTATGCCGCATTTATAAAATATTCCAATAACTTTACAGATGTACATTTATTGAAAGAGAGTCCACAGTATAACCGAATTGGAAATAAATAATGACGTATAAATACAATATAAGCACCCTAAAAAAGGTGCCTAAATTTTTTATTCAACTCAAATGAAGTTATGAGAAGAAAGCATTTTGTGCTTTACAATTTTTAATTGCATCTTCTTTAGGAAGCTGTTTAATTTGCTCTTCAAACTCGATTTTTTGACGATCTATGGCAGTTTGAGGAATACCGCTCTCTTTCGCTAATTTTTCAATGTTGCCCCAAACTTCCTCACATGCTGAAGGTAGCTTATTACAACCACTAAGCGATATGAAAGTCGCCCCTAAAATAATGAATAGAATATTTTTCATTGAATCCCCAAATGTATTTTTAATTATCCTATGAGCTTATCTTAATTGAACATTTTTAAATTGAACAGAAAATTTATCATAAAAAAAGCACTGTCTATGCAGTGCTTTTTTTCTTTACTGAAGGGTGATTTTGTTACTCAATAAATCAGTAAGATCTTTTTTTGAATAGCCACGCGAAATAAGAACTTTTTTGATTCCGCGGATTACATCTTCATCTGATGCCTTTTGTAAAGCCTCGATCAACTGATCGTTAGTCTTACATGAACAATCATTTTCAACACAAGCAATTTGATTTTTATGCTCGTTCTGCTGCGAATCTGATGAAAACAGCTTTTGCCAAAAACTCATAGAGCCTTCATTTGCAACCAAAGATAGGTCGAAATATAGTCGATTTAAAATTTAATGCAAGTTTGTAATCGTGATTTAAGGCACATTTTAAAATAAATATTTCGATGATAAACCTAAAGTTTAACGAAATTATGACATTGAAAAATTAAATTTTTCTTTATTCATATGATTTTTAAGTGAAATTCAAAAAGCATAAAAAATGGACAGTGTAAGAACTGTCCATTTAGTAAGAAATAAATTGTTTAAATTTTCTCTAAAAGAACGCCTGACTCGACATGGTGGGTATAAGGAAATTGATCGAACAGCGCAAATTTAGTGATTTTATGAGTTTCCGATAACATCTTTAAATTGTCGTGCAAAGTATCTGGATTGCATGAAATATAAATAATACGGTTAAAGCGTTGAAGCAGCTTCAAGGTATCATCATCAATGCCTGCACGAGGTGGATCTACAAATACAGTATCGAAGTCATAACTTTGAATATCAATATTGGCTTCTTGTAAACGTCTAAACTCACGTTCTGCATTGAATGCTAAGGTAAAATCTTCAGCTGAAAGGCGAGCAACTTGAATATTATTAATTTGATTTTGCTCAATATTCCATTGCGCTGCATAAACTGATGATTTAGCCAGTTCCGTTGCTAGAACGCGATTAAACTTTAGCGATAATGGAAGGGTAAAATTACCATTACCGCAATAAAGCTCTAAAAGATCTTTATCACTGGTTTGAGCTGCATTACATGCCCACTCCAGCATTTTTTGACAAACTTGCGCATTAGGTTGCGTGAAGCTACTTTCAATTTGCTTATATTTGAATTTACGGTCAAATACTTGTAATTCTTCAACTACATATTCATCCGTCAATACAATTTTTTGACCACGGCTGCGACCAATAATCTTAATATTGAGTTTTGAAGATAAATTTTTTGCTAGTTGTTCCCAGTCTTGATCAAGCGGACAACGATAAATCAATGAAACCAGCATTTCACCGTTCAACGTTGAAAGAAAATGTACTTCAAACAGACGCTTAGAGAGCACTGCATTTGATTTTAGTTCAGACAGGAGAACTGGCATTAAATCATTAATAGATTTATCCGCGATTGGAAACTCATCAACACGTACAACTTTCTTTTGAATACCATCTTCCGTGCGTTCAAACATGGCATAAAACATATCATCTTCTGTATGCCAAATACGGAACTCAGCTCGCATACGGAAATGTTTTTCAGGAGATGAAAAAACTTCTAGTTCAGGTGGTTGATATTCAGCAAATTGATTGCGGATACGTTCAATTTTTGCATCAAGTTGTTGTTGATAAATAGAAGTCATAAAAATCTAAAAAAACTAGCACAAAGCAGAGTGAATGGTAGCAAATAATAAGCCAACATTCTTCTAAATCTTTGTGCTGTTGTGACTATCTTTTGGTGAGGTGCTCAACTAAGTAGTCGATGAACACACGTACAGCTGGTAATAAACCACGGCGAGAAGGGTAAACCACATGAAAAATACCGTGTGGTGCATTCCAGTTAGGCAGAACCTTAACAAGACGCCCATCTTTAATATAATCTTCAACAATACTGTCTGGGAGTAATGCTACCCCACAATTGTCACTTGCAAGTTGTGCAAGCATAAGTAAGTCAGAGCCCATCACGACTGGACTCACTTTGACTTTAATCGATTTGTTGTTTGAATCATGTAGTACGAGTTGTTGATCAGTATGTTCATCAACCATACTTAATATTCGATGATTTGAGATTTCTTCAGGTTTTTTGATAGATCCAAATTCATTGAGATAAGCCTGGCTGGCGAAAAGATGTTGTTCAATATTTTCAAATTTTCGAATGACCAAACTTGGGTCATCATCCAAACTTGAGCGAACACGAAGCGCTAAATCAATTCCTTCATTGATGATATCGACACGTCGATTAGTAACCATCAATTGAACTTTGATTTCAGGATACTGCTTAAGGAAATTTGGCAGTATTTTGGTCATTTCATGCTGGGCAATTGATACGGGTAAACTGACACGAATTAAGCCTCTTGGTTGTTCACTTAAATGATCTACCAAATCATGAGCAGATTGGGCAGCATTCATCATTACTTGCGCATGGCGATAAATGTTCATCCCAATATCAGTGACAGCAAAATGACGTGAACTACGTTGAATAAGCCTTACACCGAGATTTTCTTCTAAATTATAAACACGTCGACTCAATTTTGATTTGGGAATGTCAGTTGCTCGCTCGGCAGCGCTAAAACCACCATGTTCGACAACAAGGGCAAAGCAATAAAAATCATCTAAATCTGAAAGCATGGATTCATTCCATATATGCGACGTTTTGTTAAAAAATACATTATTGTTCTGAATAGTCAATTGAGTTGCTGTGTTTTCTCTAAAATCTAAGGTTGTTATATGTAGTAATGAATAAAGAAGGCTATTTAAAAATCTAAAAGCAATGGTTAAACTTATGTTTTATAGCACGTAATACTTAAGGTTGACATGGCTTATACAACAATTGAACTTCAAGATCCTCAAGAAAATGTACAGTGCCCGCATTGTCAACACGCTGTTATCGACTGGAATGAAGAGCAATATATTCAACCTTGTGATCATACATTGTTTATTGCTATGGACTTGGGATTTGAATTTATTTCAGATGAATTTGAAGCAACTATGCCTCGCACAGTAGATGAAATTCATGCAGATGATGAAAACTCGGATGTGTTTACTGAGATTACACGTTCTGATTTAGCTCAGTTTAAAATTTATAAAGTTGCATTGGGTGTCGAAAACCTCAATCGTTATATTGGTTTCCAATCATAATTTTTTTTAATCACACGCATATGGTGAAAAGACTTGGAGTTACCTTGAGTCTTTTAATTTCTTTGTATTGGGTTATTGATTGCAAAGTTCTAAGTTTGTGTTAATTCATGATAAGTTCAATGCTTTGAATTAATAAATCACGGCTATCATAAAATGCACTTATGGCTATAAACATCTGATCTACTTTTGGATTGGTTCGTGTTTTATCGATCAACTTCACCTTAGATCCAAGTGAATTCTATCTAACCCACTTGGATTTCAGCATTAGGATGACTCAACCTGCTTTTTTTAGGGGTTGCAATTAAATATGCTAATGTCAAAGGACCGAGACGACCCGCAAACATCAGTATCATGAGCATATATAAACTTGCAGGTTGTAATTCTGAAGTAATACCTCTAGATAATCCGACTGTACAAGCCGCGGAAACAGCTTCAAATAGTAAATCTAGAAAACGTTTATTAGGCTCTAAAATTAACAGCGTAAAGAAACCAATGAAAATGAGCATAGCAGTTATGCTAATGACCGCAAGAGCTTTATAGGTGACCGTTGCGGGAATCGAGTGTTTAAAAACAGTGACTTCGTCAGCTCGTCTCAAAAACGTGATCACACTCAATACAACAATAATAAATGTACCTACTTTAATACCACCAGCAGTACTTAAAGATCCGCCTCCAATAAACATTAATAGCATAGTCACCAAGGTTGCTGGATCACTCATACTGGCCATATCAATACTATTAAATCCAGAGGATCGTGGTACTGTGGCATGAAACCAAGCATTTAATGCTTGGTCTCCAATTGACATTGGGGCGAGGGTCAATGGATTATTTGCTTCTAAACACCAAATCATAATAAAGGCAAATAGATTGAGTCCCGCGATAGTAGAAAGAATCAGTTTGCTGTTGGTTGAGAGTTTTTTCCACTTATGAGCGCGTTTGATATCCATAAGTACCACAAAACCTATTCCACCAATGATATACAACATGCTGATGGTCAGAGTTACAGCATATTGGCCTGAAAAACTCATTAAACTGTCTGGAAAAAGAGAGAAACCACCATTATTAAATGCTGAGATACTGTAAAAGGCTGCATAAAACAGGGCATCACTAAAATCGTAGTATTGAAGCCACGTAAATGTCAGGATGAATGTTCCAATCCCTTCAAAAAATAGAGAATACAATAAGACGGCTTTAACAGTGAACGAGGCCCTTGCTAAACTGGTTTGACCAATTGTTTCTTGAGCCATCACTTGTTGCTTTAAACCAAGTTTAGTGGAAAGGCTCAAAGCAGCCAAAATTGCGAAAGTCATGAATCCTAAGCCACCACATTGGATGAGTAGCATAATGATGAACTGACCAAAAGTCGTATATGCCTCGCCAATATTGACCACAGAAAGTCCCGTAATTGTCACAGCAGACGTGGCGGTAAATAAGGCTTCTAGCCAAGAGACATTTCCTTCGTGTGCAAAGGGAAGTTTTAGCAGTAATGTTCCAATGATAATAAAACTGAGAAAGCCCAAAGCAAGCAAACTTGGTGGACTCAAATTAATACTTTGCGTTTTTTTATTGATCAATTGATCATAAAATTTCATCATTTCGAAATAAATCTCGATGAGAGTTTACGTAGAAGATTGACAGGACCTTCAACAATTAAAATGTCATTTTTTTGCAGCAATGTACCAGGTGCGATGTCATAAATTACATGTGTGCCACGTTGTAATAGTAATGTTTGTACGCCGTCGCTGTGCTCCATGATATCTTTAAATTCTACACCTTGTAGTTTTTCACTCACTTCCACTTTGACAATATAACGGTCATCATTCAACGCCATATAGCGTCTAACCATTGGGTAGCTTAATGATTGTGCAACGCGAATACCCATGTCTTCTTCTGGATGAATAATTTGACCAATACCGAGATGCGTCAAAATCATATGATGGGCTTTCGATTTTGCTTTTACTAGGATTTTTTCTACGCCTAAATTTTTAAGGTTGAGGACACATAGAATACTGGCCTCAATATCTTCTCCAATTGCGACAACGACGGCATCGCAATTCTGTACATTCAGTTCTCGAAGTACATGTTCATCTGTGGCATCGGCGATGACAGCATGACTGATGTTATCAGAGATATTTTCAACGTATTTTTTTTCAGTATCGATTCCAATCACATCATGTTTTAATTGAGTGAGTTCTAATGCAACTGTACCACCAAAGCTGCCTAAGCCAATTACTGCAAATAGCGCCATTGAATATCCTAAAATTTTAAAGATCAGAAAGTAATGATTTGATTTTAATTTCGCTTTGAGTGAGTTTATCTTGTTGATCTGAGTTGATTCAATTCATTTGTTGAGGATTATTTGTGATCACTATAAAAATAGTAAATCGTAATTGAAATCAATGTCCATGAAAGTGCTAAGTAAATATAAGTTAAATGAATATGATCGATCATAAAGTTAGCATGAAAGAAACTTGTCATGAGCACAATTGCCATCATATATCAACGTCATACGATAACGATAAATAGGTGCTAATCCCAACATGATATAGGGGAGTGCTGCATAACCTAAAAAAATAAAAACTTCGAGGGATTTGCTTAAGGTGGTAACTTCAGGATATAGATATTTCGAAATAAACAGAAGTGCGGAAAAGATGATCCACATGAGAAAAGGAATTACTACAAAACTGAACCATATTTGCATGATTTATCTTAATATCTAAAATTTTAAAGTGATCGTTTTTTCTATCTTTCGATTTTAATTGTATATCAATTATTGAATTAAAAAAGCCTGTCAAAATGACAGGCTGTATTGATTTTATTTGAGGAAACGTTGATAACCAAGATTATTGGTAATTTCTTCGTATGGATAATTGATACTTTCTAACGTTTCAACTAAACCATCAGGGTTTTGTTGTGCATCTTCAGCTTCGAGTCCAACCAATACACGACCTTCAGCCGCACCATGATTACGATAATGGAACAGGGTAATGTTATGCGTTGGACCAAGACGTTCCAAGAATGTTAATAATGCACCTGGACGTTCAGGAAATTCAACGCGGAATAAACGTTCATTTTCAATATCAGCATGACCACCGATCAGGTAGCGAATATGTAATTTGGCAACTTCATCGTCAGATAAGTCATCCACATCATACTGAAACTTTAATGTCTCGAATATTTCTTGACGTTCTTTTTCGCCGCTTTTTAAACTAATTCCAACAAATACTTGCGCTGCAGTCGCACTACTTGAACGGTAGTTGAATTCAGTAATATTTCGACCTTGAAGGGCACGACAGAAATTGAGGAATGCACCTTTTTGTTCAGGAATCGTGACAGCAAAAATAGCTTCTTTACGTTCACCTAATTCAGTTCGTTCTGCAATATAACGTAAACGGTCAAAGTTCATATTTGCACCGCATACAATTGAAACGATGTTTTTACCTTCTAAGCCGTGCTCAGCCACATATTTTTTAATACCAGCAAGTGCCATCGCACCTGATGGCTCAACAATACTACGGCATTCATCATAGGTGTCTTTAATTGCTGCGCATATTTCATCAGTATTCACAAGAACAACTTCTGGTTCTACGATTGGACCTGAATTGTCAGATTTTTGCAGACGAATCACTTCGAAAGGTTTTTCACCGATTTGCGCCACAGCTGTACCATCGGCGAATAAACCAACTGAAGGCAGAATCACACGTTCATTTACTTCTAAAGCAGCTTTTAAACAAGCTGACTCGTCATATTCCACAGGAATAACTTTGACATGCGGTGCTACATCACCAAGGTAAGCAGCAACACCTGCAATCAAACCGCCACCACCAACGGCAACAAATACATAATCCACATCTCGCCATTGACGTAAAATTTCATTGGCAATTGTACCTTGACCAGCCATAACGAGTTCATCGTCATAAGGCGGAATAAAAGTCATTCCTTCTTCTTGCGCACGTTGAATTGCGTATTTATTTGCGATGTCAAAAGAATCACCATGAAGTACGACTTCACCACCTAAACGCTTTACAGCTTGGACTTTAATGTCTGGTGTTGTCTTGGGCATCACAATAATCGCGCGAATTCCTAATTTTTTTCCTGAGAGTGCTACGCCTTGAGCATGGTTACCAGCAGAAGCGGTAATGACACCTCGTTCTAGTTGAGCTTTAGGAAGTTGGCTGATTCTGTTATAGGCACCGCGGAGTTTGAAGGAGAATACGGGTTGTAGGTCTTCACGTTTAAAACGAATATTATTGTTAAGACGTTCACTAATTCGTGGTGCCGCTTCGAGTGGGGTTTCGATAGCAACGTCGTATACCGTTGCTTGTAAAATTTGTCGAACCAAACGAGACAGCATGTTAATTTTCCATCTAACAGTTTAAAATAGGCGCTTATTGTAACAAACCATAAGGCTTAGCGGTTTAAAATAACTGCAAAAGTCCAAATTAGTTGAGTGAAGTCATGAGTCTATATGCAACCCAAGATGAGAAAAAACAAGCAGCAGCACAAGCAGCTTTAAAACACTTACCGAAAGGGGGCATTTTAGGCGTAGGCACAGGCAGTACTGTTAACTTTTTGATTGATTTACTTCCTGAACTTCAATTAGAAGCCGCAGTTGCAAGTTCGGAAGCGACTGCGCAGCGTTTGAAGAAGCTGGGTATTGAAGTGGTAGATATGAACTCAGTGGGTGGTCTTGATGCATATGTAGATGGTGCAGATGAGATTGATCGTCATATGCACATGATCAAAGGTGGTGGTGCGGCATTGACACGTGAAAAAATCGTGGCATCGATTGCAAAAAAATTCGTCTGTATCGTAGATGATTCTAAATGGGTAGATCAGTTGGGGCGTGATTTTCCACTTCCTGTTGAAGTGATTCCAATGGCACGTTCTGCTGTGGCTCGTAAAATTGTCTCTTTAGGTGGCGACCCAGCGTACCGTGAAGGTGTAGTGACCGACAATGGTAACGTGATTTTAGACGTGCATAACTTAAATATCTTAAATGCACTTGAGCTTGAAAAAACATTGAATGATATCCCTGGTGTGGTATGCAACGGTATCTTTGCTTTGAATAAAGCAGACATTGCGATTGTTGCGACCAACAACGGTATTGAAGAGCGTACAGCGATTTAATTTTAACTCCTTGACGAGCTAGTCTCCCTAAACTCCCTCTTTTTAAATAGAGGGGCTTTTCTTCCCCCTTTCTTAAAGGGGGGAGATGGGGATTTAATAATTAAAGAATAACAATGACTTTATCCGACCTTCCTGATATTGAAATCACCAAAAGTATTCGATCGAAAAGACTACGTCTACGTATAGATGGAACGTCAATTCGTGTGACTGCGCCATGGTTTTGTACCCATAAACAAATACAACAGTTTGTTCAAGATTCAGAAGCTTGGATCGTTCAAACTTGGCAGGCACAACAAAGTAAAATTCAACAGATTGATCGCGTTTTACCTTTATCTTTACAGTTATTTAATTTAGAAAATCCTATTCAAATTCAATATATTCAGCAGAAATTCAACTATAAGTTTGATTCAGTGATGAATGAGCTGTGTGTGAGTGATCGTCAGCCTGAACAATATTTAAAAGCCTTTGTTATTGATTATGCTAAACAGCATCTGCCTGTATATCTGGCTCAAGTATCTGATCAGTGTGGTTTAGCTTATCATGGCTGTAAGATTCGTCAGCCAAAAACGCGGTGGGGAAGTTGTACAGCACGTCATGATATTATGTTGAATAGTGCTTTGGTGCTTTTTCCTCAGGAAATAACACGCTATGTTTGTGTGCATGAATTAGCACATACAAAGCATTTTGATCATAGTGCTCAGTTTTGGGCGGAAGTGGCGAAGTATGATCCAGATTTTAAACTTAACCGAAAAAAATTAAAAATAACGCCGTTGCCATATTGGTGGATGCATAATTAATTATTATGCTGGGATTGCTTTGTCGATATTAAAAAATCAATTGTTTAGCGCTAGTCAATTAGTCTGATTTGGCGACTGGTATTCTAAATTTTGGCTATCATGATTGCTCTGTTTGGTTAGTTTGTCTCTAATATGCTCATAAGACGAACTGGTGTGTGTTTTTTGATTCTAATTTTGTCTGTACCTGCTTTAATGCTTTATAGCATCCTCATGTATATTCTACTGAACCCGATTAATCCTATTCACTATCATTGGACGAACTATTTATCGCTTTTTGGCGGGGCTATAGCGTGGTTGATATTATCGATTATGGCAACTTTATGGATAAATCAAAAAAGGATTTCTAAATTGCTTTCCGTGAGTGGAGGGTTATGTTCGGTATGGGGGGTAACTCCTTTTGTTGTGAAACAGGATCCGATCGTATTTTTTGCTCTCCCAGAGTTTATATTTGCACTGTATTTATGCTATTTGAGTTGGCAAGAAAATCAATGAAGTCACATGATAGACTTTATTAGATGCTTAACAGAGCCATCTAAATTATTAAACTTATAAAATAACAGCATTCCCATATGAAAGGGTTCAGAAAGTCACAAGTTCCTGTCATACTACTGCCTGTAACGAATACAGTCATTTAGAGGTAGATATCGTGATTTCAGTTGGTATTGTTGGTGGTACAGGATATACAGGCGTTGAACTTTTGCGTCTTTTGCTGCGACACCCAAATGTTCAAGTGAAAGCACTGACTTCTCGTACTGAGGCTGGTCGTCGTGTCGATGATATGTTTCCAAGTTTACGTGGTCATACCGATCTAGAGTTTTCAGATTTAAGCTTAGATTTATTAAAGTCTTGCGATGTTGTGTTTTTTGCGACACCACATGGTGTAGCGATGAAACACGCTGAAGAATTAGTAGCAGCGAATACAAAAGTAATCGATTTAGCCGCTGACTTTCGTTTGCAGGATTTAGCGCAATTTGAAAAATGGTACGGTATGGAGCATGCTTGTCCAGATCTACTTAAAAATTCAGTGTATGGGCTTTCTGAGCTCAATCGTGAAAAAATTAAACAAGCTCAAGTGATTGGTAATCCTGGTTGTTATCCAACGACAGTTCAAATTGGTTTGGCGCCTGTACTGAGATCTTCAGAAGTATTGGTAAAACCTGAAAGTATTATTATTGATGCAAAATCTGGTGTATCTGGAGCTGGACGCAAAGCAAGTTTAGGCATGATCTATACTGAAAATGCTGATAACTTCAAAGCCTACGGTGTTGCAGGGCATCGCCATCATCCTGAAATTGTTGAAGCGCTTGAAAATATATCGGGACAGAAAGGTGTATTTGACAATATCCTTTTTGTTCCGCATTTGGTGCCGATGATTCGTGGCATGTTATCTACAATATATATCGACTTAACAGAAGCAGGTCAGCAAGCCGATTTGCAAGTAATTTACGAACAGTTCTACCAAAACGAGCAGTTTGTTGATGTTATGCCGGCAGGAAGTTCACCAGAAACTCGTTCTGTTCGTGGATCAAATGATTTACGTATTGCGTTGTATAAACCACAACCAACAAAGTTAGTCATTTTAGTTGCCCAAGATAACTTGGTGAAAGGTGCAGCAGGACAAGCTGTTCAAAACATGAATTTAATGTTTGGATTTGCGGAAAATGCAGGCCTTAACGTGATTGGTTTATTACCATAAAAAACCTTTTTTGACTTCACACACATTTAACTTTGCAGTTAAATGTGTGTTTTGATTTTATAAATTAGAGATGACGATGCAAAACTCAGAATCAAATAATACGTCACAGCATAAAGATGAAAAAAATATCGGTTTTTTTCAATCGAATAAACCCCTTATGGCGGGTGGAATCATCTTATGTGCAGGCAGTTTACTTCTGGGCTATACGGTTGGTCATCGTCAAGGTCTAACTGTAGTTGGTTATGATGCTGACGCGGAACAATTGGTTGAAGTTGTCGAAAAACAAAAAAAAGAATTATCTGAGCTGAATAAGAAATTAAATACCTCAGTTCAAGAACGTGATGTTGCTGTAACTAACTCAAACGATATGTATGCTGCATTAAATCAAGCCAACGCTGAAAAACTTCAAATTGAAAGTCAGAGTGCGATTTTCCGAGAAGTACTGAGACAACGTGGTGGATTGAGTTTAACAGTGCAAAATTTAGCTGTTAAGTCGCTTCCAGAAAATGTATATGAATATCAGGTTGATTTAGTTCAAGTCAGTCCGAATAAACGTAAAGCATCTGGTGAAATTGAAATCAGATTAATTCAAGGTACGGAAGTCTTGGTTGTTCCAATTTCAGAAAAATCATTCAATTTCGACCATTATCAGCGATTAACTGGTCGTTGGACGATGCCAAAAGGCTTTACGCCCCAATTTATTGAAATCCGTGTAAAAGGCTCAAGTGCTCAAACCAAGCGCTTTAGTTGGCAACGTGGTGAAGCAATCGAATCAACCGCTGCATTTGCAGCCGAAGTACCGCAAGCTGCGGCAAATTCTCAATAATAGATTATAGAGTGCTATGCGAAGTAATAAACGTCATAAATGTCTCAATGACATTAAATTATCATTTCAACAATCTGGATTGGTGGATTGGCACTTCAATCCAAGATTGAGTGATGCACAAAATGATGAAGCCGATGGCGATTTAGCTGTAGCAACAGCACCACCGCAATTTAAGCGACCTCCCTTATACAATGTGGTATTGTTGAATGATGATTACACGCCAATGGATTTTGTAATTGAAATTTTACAACAATACTTTGCATTGAATCTTGACCAAGCTACCGAAGTAATGCTAACAGTACATTATCAAGGGAAAGGTATCGCAGGTGTCTATCCTAGAGACATTGCTGAAACCAAGGCGAATCAAGTCAACAATTATGCGCGCTCTCAAAGTCATCCATTGCTTTGCCAGATCGAGCCACAAGAATAAGGGGATCACATGCTCAGTCGTCAATTAGAAGTATCACTGCGTTTGGCTGTTAGCATGGCTCGTCAAAAGAGACATGAGTTTCTTACAGTTGAACATTTGTTACTCGCACTTTTAGATAATGATTCTGCCGTGAATGCACTAAAAGCCTGCGGTGCAGAAATTGTCAGTTTGCGTAAAGAACTTGAAGAGTATGTAGAGCAACATACGCCTAAATTAGGCGATAATGCTGAACAAGCGCCTCATCCTACAGAAAGCTTTGATCGTATATTGCAACGTGCAATTTTCCATGTTCAGTCTAGTGGTGGAGATCGGACGGTTGAAGGTGCAGATGTACTGGTGGCAATGTACTCAGAACGAGATTCATTTGCGGTTTATTTGCTAAAACGCCACCAAATCAATCGTCTTACTTTAACTCAATATCTTTCACACGGTGCGCGTAAGGAAGATGTTCCAGCTGAAGAAGAAACGGATGACTTAGATGGTGAAAACTCAGCCTCAGCAAATGCAGGTCCATTAGAACTTTATACCCTAAATCTCAATGCAGAAGCTTTAAAGGGTAAAACCGATCCTTTGATTGGTCGTGAAAAAGAAATTGAGCGTGCAGCTCAAATTCTATGTCGACGTCGTAAAAACAATCCGCTTTTGGTGGGTGATCCAGGTGTGGGTAAAACATCCATAGCAGAAGGTTTGGCTTGGCTGATTGTTAACAATAAAGCACCAAAGCCACTGCTGAATGCGGAAATCTATAGTTTAGATATCGGTGCACTTGTTGCAGGTACAAAATACCGTGGTGACTTTGAGAAACGATTAAAGCAATTGTTAAATGCCCTAAAGAAGAAGCCCGAAGCAATTTTGTTTATTGATGAAATTCATATGATCATTGGTGCAGGCTCAAGTATGGGTAGCACTATGGATGCATCGAATTTAATCAAACCTGCATTGGCAAATGGTACTTTACGTTGCATTGGCTCAACAACGTTTCAAGAATATCGTCAAGTTTTTGAAAAAGATCATGCATTATCACGCCGTTTCCAAAAAATTGATGTTAATGAGCCATCAATTAATGAAACAATTGATATTCTTCGTGGACTCAAGTCTAAATTTGAAGAATTTCATAAAGTTCAATATGATGATGCAGCTCTTGTTTCTGCAGTTGAGTTATCGGCTAAATTTATCAATGATCGCTTCCTCCCAGATAAAGCGATTGACGTAATAGATGAAGCAGGGGCACAACGACGTTTGAGAGCTGATCAAGATAACACTTTGATTACAGTTGAAAATATTGAAGATATTGTTTCGAAAATTGCACGAATTCCACCTAAAACTGTGTCTAAAGATGATAAATCTGTACTTGAGCACTTAGAGCGTGATCTTAAACGAGTTGTATTTGGTCAAGATGAGGCGATTACCGCATTATCCTCTGCAATTAAATTGTCACGAGCTGGGCTTAAAGCACCAGATAAGCCAGTTGGTAGTTTTGTATTTGCAGGACCTACTGGTGTAGGTAAAACTGAGGTAACAAAACAACTTGCAAAACTACTCGGTGTTGAACTAGTCAGATTTGATATGTCTGAATATATGGAACGCCATGCGGTTTCACGTTTAATTGGTGCACCTCCAGGTTATGTTGGTTTTGATCAAGGTGGCTTACTGACTGACGCAATACATAAAAATCCACATTGTGTATTGTTATTGGATGAGATTGAAAAGGCACATCCTGATGTGTTTAATTTATTGCTGCAAGTCATGGATCATGGTTCATTAACTGATAATAATGGTCGTAAGTCAGACTTCAGAAATGTCATTATTGTGTTAACAACGAATATTGGCGCTGAAAGTATTTCCCGTACAAGTATTGGTTTTACAGAGCAAGATAATAGTCGTGATAATCAGGAAGCAATGAAGAAGGCATTTACACCAGAGTTTAGAAACCGCTTAGATGGGGTTATTCAATTCAAAGCTCTACCTACGACAGTAATCGATTCTGTGGTAGATAAATTCCTTACAGAACTTCAAGCTCAACTTGATGACAAAAAAGTTGTTTTAGAGGTGGATCAGTCTGCACGAGATTGGTTAAGTGAAAATGGTTATGATCGTCTGATGGGTGCTCGTCCAATGCAGCGTTTGATTCAAGAGCATTTGAAAAAGCCGCTTGCTGAAATGATTTTATTTGGTGAGCTGGCTGAAAACGGCGGTAATGTAGCAGTAACAGTTAAAAAAGAAGATGGCAAAGCTGTTGGATTAAAGTTGGAAGTATTTGAAGATTCTGCAGCTGAACCAGCATAGTGTGTTATTAATTGTATTAAAGCCCGTTTATTTAAACGGGCTTTAATTTTTGGGTGAAAGTATGGACATACAAGTTACAAAAGTAATATCTACGACAGCTTTATTTTTTCTGACTGCACTGATGGAAATATTAGGGTGTTACTTTCCATATTTGATCCTAAATCAAGGGCGTTCGCATTGGTTGTGGCTACCCACTTTTGTCGCACTCGCTGCTTTTGTGTGGTTATTGACTTTGCATCCAGCAGCATCAGGTCGAATATATGCTGCATATGGAGGTATTTATATTTGTTCGGCATTGTTGTGGTTAAAGTTTGTGGATCAAATGGATCTTACTAAATGGGATATCATTGGTGGCGGAGTGGTTATTTTCGGGGCGCTGATTATCATTTTACAGCCACAAGGCTTAATTCGGTGAGTTGTTATAGGAGAAAGTCTGTTTAATTAAATTAATAATAAATCGACTTTGAATATTTTTGAGAAAAATTTAGAAGCCTATTTAATAAAATTTACATAAAGGCTTTTTAAATTGGCATGAAATAGGCATATATTTTCCGCCTATAATTTTGAAATACTTCAGAGTTTCATCATTATTCGACAACAAACGATGTAATTAGAATAAGGATTTTTCATTTGTCTACAACATATTCCAAGCAAGAAAAAACCAGCCGTATCAAAGGAATTATTGGTGCAGCTTCAGGTAATTTAGTTGAATGGTTCGATTTTTATATTTATGCAGTATTCGCTGTATATTTTACCCAAGCTTTAACTGCGCCAGATATGGATAGTTCTACCCAAGCCATCTATGTGTGGGGTGTATTTGCAGCAAGCTTTTTTATGCGACCCATCGGTAGTTGGCTTTTTGGTCGAATTGCAGATAAACACGGTCGAAAAAAATCAATGGTCATCTCAATTATATTGATGGCTATAAGTTCTTTCATGTTTGCAGCGTTACCAACGTATGAGCAAGTGGGTATGGCTGCACCGTTTTTATTATTAATGGTTCGATTGCTTCAAGGCTTATCCGTTGGTGGTGAATATGGTGCTGTGGCGACTTATATGAGTGAATTGGGTTTAAAAGGGCAACGTGGCTTTTTTTCATCATTTCAATACGTAACGCTCACGGGTGGTCAACTCCTTGCAAGTTTATTGGGTGTAATATTCTTGGCATTTATGTCTGAACAGCAACTCTATGATGGTGGGTGGCGAATTCCATTTATTATTGGTGGTGTTGCAGCAATTTTATCTTTATTAGCGAGAAGTAGATTAGAAGAGACTTTATCCAGTGATGAAAGTGATAAAGAAGATTCTGGTACACTTCGTGAGCTTTTTAAAAATCACTGGAAAACTTTCCTTTTGGTAGTTGGTTATACTTCAGCAGGCTCTCTTAGTTTCTATGTGATTACAGTTTACTCAAAAACTTACCTTACCAATATTGGAATAGATCCTAAAACGGTAGGGTTGATGATGACAGCCTGCATTTTTGTACTCATGGTGGCGCAACCATTCTTTGGTGCATTGTCAGATCGTATTGGTCGCAGAAATTCTATGCTGTTATTTAGTGGTCTGATGGCTATATTTATCTATCCAGTCATGGCAATCGGGATGAGATATTTCAGCGAAACTCCATTCATTGTCGCGATGCTACTGATTTTCCTGATGCTATTGCTTAGTTTGTATACCTCTATTGGCGGTATTGTAAAAGCTGAAATGTTTCCTCCGCATGTACGTGCGTTGGGTGTAGGTTTCTCTTATGCGATAGGTAATGCCGTATTTGGTGGTTCTGCACCTTCTGTTGCCTTGCAGTTTAAGGCCGCAGGAATTGAAAATTCATTTTTTATTTACGTGATCATTATTTTAATCGTATGTTTCTTTTGTAGTTGGCAACTTCCCAAAGAACCTAAATATTTAAAAGATGATCATTAAGATTTAGAAAATAAAAAAGCACCCGAGGGTGCTTTTTTAGTGGATGGAATTAATCTTTTTTTAAGCTTTCATTGATGAGGAACTCAACAAGTGCTTTTTGAGCGTGAAGGCGGTTTTCAGCTTCATCCCATACCACAGCATTTTTGTGATCGAGCATATTTTCTGAAATTTCTTCACCGCGATGGGCAGGTAAACAGTGCATAAATAAACAGTCTGGATGAGCAAGATCCATTAGACGTTCATTGACTTGAAAATCAGCAAAAGCTTTTTCACGAATCTTTTGCTCTTCTTCTTGTCCCATGCTGGCCCAAACATCAGTAACGATAAGGTCAGCATTCACTGCAGCATCTTCAGCAGAGTCTACAACTTCGGCGCAGTGCGCGAATTCAGAGAGAAATTCAAGTTTTGGTTCATAACCTTTTGGTGATGCAATCTTGAGCTTAAAGCCCCACATATGTGCAGCTTCGATATATGAGTTACACATATTATTACCATCACCAATCCATGCAACGGTTTTGCCTTGGATAGCGCCACGGTGTTCTACGAATGTTTGAACATCAGCAAGCAATTGGCAAGGGTGGTGATCATCGGTCAGTGCATTAATAACTGGGACTTTAGAATATTCTGCAAAACGAGTGACAATATCGTGGCCAAAAGTACGAATCATCACAATATCAAGCATGCTTGAAATAACGCGAGCTGAGTCTTCAATCGGTTCGCCGCGACCTAATTGTGTATCGCGGGACGAAAGGAAGATTGCACTACCACCAAATTGGGTCATACCCGCTTCAAAAGAAACACGGGTACGTGTGCTCGATTTTTCAAAAATCATTCCCATTACTTTACCAACAAAGGGTTGGTAGACTTCATGATTATGCTGCATGCGTTTTAATTCTATAGCACGATCAATAATGCGATTTAATTCTGCAGTTGAAAGGTCACGTAAAGTAAGAAAATGTCGTAGAGCCATGGTTACTCCACAATCATTGTTTCGTCAAAATAGTAAATGAGACGACCAATAATTGTTGGTTGATGAAAAAAACGAGAATCGACTAATATACTATATGTAAAGAGAATTGCAAAAAAACTAGACTTTTTGGTGCCCATCTAGGAAGCGATCGACAGAATAGCTGATGTATTCGATGGTTTCTTGATCGGTTTCAAGTACTGGTATCCCCATTAAAATTTTCCATTCTAAATTTCTTAAGATTCCAAAATATAATTGAGCAGAAAATAAAGGATTTTCACATTTTAACACACCAAGTTTATGCGCATTTTCTAATGCATTTGCGATCGCTAACTGGATATGTTTAGGGCCTTTTTCGTGCAAATAAAGAGCAAGTTCAGGATTTTTTTGGGATTGCTCAATCACGAGGCGCATAAAGGCAGTGTGATCTTCTTTTTTAATGTGGCGATGAAAGTTAAGTAGTGTATGTATCAGATAAGATCTAAAATCGCCATGATCTGGATCATATGCAACACAGATATCTTTAAAAAAGAGTTCACGTCGATAATCACATATAGCAGTAAAAAGGCCTTCTTTGCCGCCAAAATATTTATAAATAGATGCTTTGGAGCCTCCAGCATGTTGAACAATATCATCCAAAGACACAGCATCGTAGCCACGTTCCAAGAATAGCGTATTAGCGCTTAGCAATAATGCTAAACGTCGTTCTTGACCACGGCGAGTATGGGGCATATCACAACCAGAAGTTTCAATATGCGGAAATGGATGTTGCATGCAGTATCAATAGCGAAAATGAAATTGAAGATGGAGTATAACAAATTAAAGCACTTAACGCCTGACACTCAAAATAATAACAAAATCAAAAAATGAATAATAATTCATTTTTATATGACTAAAGTTTTAGAGCAAAAATACTAAACGGTCATATATCAAACTAAATTTATAGATATACTAAAAACTCGATAATTATAGTAAACACTGTGGAAAGGAATATGACAGAACAATCGTCTGCAGGCTTAAGATTTAGACAAGCATTAGAAGTGGAAAAGCCATTACAAATCATCGGAACTGTAAATGCATATGCAGCAATGATGGCAAAACAAGTTGGCTATAAAGCAATTTATCTATCTGGCGCAGGTGTTGCAAACTATTCCTATGGTCTTCCTGATTTGGGAATGACGAGTTTAGATAATGTGCTTGAAGATGTTCGTCGTATCACTGAACGTGTAGATACGCCTTTGCTTGTGGATATTGATACAGGTTGGGGCGGTGCATTTAATATTGCACGAAGTATCAAGCAAATGATCGCTGCTGGAGCTGCTGCTGTTCATATTGAAGACCAAGTTGCGCAAAAACGCTGCGGACATCGTCCGAATAAAGAAATTGTGTCACAACAAGAAATGGTAGACCGTATTAAGGCTGCTGTTGATGCAAAAACTGATTCTAATTTCGTGGTCATGGCACGTACGGATGCGCTGCAAAAAGAAGGGCTTCAAGCCGTCATTGATCGTGCATGTGCATGTGTTGAAGCTGGAGCTGATGCTATTTTTGCGGAAGCGATGACTGATATAACGATGTATAAAACAGTCTGTGATGCTGTAGGTGTGCCTGTGCTAGCGAATATCACTGAATTTGGTGATACCCCTTATTATACGACCGAAGAGCTAGCAGAACAGGGAATTTCAATGGTGTTATACCCATTGTCTGCGACACGTGCGATGCAGAAAGCAGCATTAGAAGTGATGCATTCAATTCGTAAAGACGGCACGCAAGTGAATGTTATTGATAAAATGCAACAACGAAAAGAATTATACGAGTTCCTTGATTATCATACTTTCGAAAACACACTAGATAAGCTATTCACTCAGGAGAAATAAAAAAATGGCTGAAGGAAAAGTATTGACTGGCGCAGGATTGCGTGGACAAGTCGCAGGTAAAACAGCACTTTCAACCGTTGGGAAAAGTGGTGCAGGCTTAACATATCGTGGTTATGATGTTCAGGATTTGGCGGAAAATTGCCAATTTGAAGAAGTTGCATATTTAATTTTCTTTGGTGAACTACCTACGGCGCAACAACTTGCGGACTATAAAGCAAAACTAAAATCACTGAGAGCATTACCACAAGCACTAAAAGAAGTGCTTGAGCGTATTCCAGCAGATTCACATCCTATGGATGTTATGCGTACAGGTGTTTCTATGTTGGGTAACTTAGAAACAGAACAGTCCTTTGGTGAACAGCAAGATATAGCTGATCGTATTTTGGCAACATTGCCAGCCATTATTTGTTATTGGTATCGATATAGCCATGATGGTGTTCGTATCGAAGAAAATACTGATGACGACTCAATTGGTGCTCAATTCTTGCATTTATTGCGTGGCGAAAAACCTAATGAATTGCATGAACAAGTCATGAATGTTTCTTTAATTCTCTATGCAGAACATGAATTTAACGCTTCAACATTTACGGCACGTGTGTGTGCTTCGACGTTATCAGATTTACATTCGTGTATTACAGGTGCGATTGGTTCTTTGCGTGGTCCACTGCATGGCGGTGCAAATGAAGCTGCAATGGATATGATTGAGCAATGGAAATCTCCTGAAGAAGCTGAGCGCGAAATGCTGGGTATGCTCGAACGCAAAGAAAAAATCATGGGCTTTGGTCATGCAATTTACAAAGACAATGATCCACGTAATGGGATTATTAAGGTATGGTCTGAGCGCTTGGCTAAGGACGTAGGAGATACTGTTTTATATCCAGTATCAGTACGTTGTGAAGAAGTCATGTGGCGAGAGAAAAAATTATTCTGTAATGCTGATTTCTTCCATGCTTCTGCTTATCACTTTATGGGTATACCAACGAAGCTATTCACGCCAATTTTTGTGATGTCTCGTGTAACAGGATGGGCGGCACATGTGATGGAGCAGCGTGCAGACAACCGTATTATTCGACCAAGTGCAGATTACACAGGACCTGAATTACGCAAAGTTGTACCAATTGAACAGCGTGCTTGAAAAGCATAATAAAAAGCTCCTTCGGGAGCTTTTTATTTTGTTGAGCTGAGTAAAATGGCATCTTGTTTTTCGTAGCCTGTTTCAGTAGGAATACCCATGTAACTAATGACTGCAACGCGATAATTGGGGAAAGTGTAAGGAAATGCGTAAAGTTTTTTGATCTGAGGTAAATTACGATGATATCGAATATTCTCGAATTGTTAACTTTTATACATTGAAGGATCAGAGCTTTGGCTGAGTTGTACCTGAGATTGGAATTTACTTACTTTAATTTCAGGCACGTTTAACCAAAAATTTCCAGTCTGTTCTCTTTGTCTATTGAATTTTAGTTTAGCAGTCTTGGGGCTTAATGGTGTTGGTTTGACAAGGCGAGCTTGAATACTTTGAATTTTGCGTAGCGTATGCTGAATTTCAGTAATGTGATTTCGGCTATTTAATGGGGTATAAATGGATTGAACCTCAATCGCTTTATGTGGGTTTCTGCTGTTGAGCAAATAATAATAAAGTGTTGGTGGTCGACCAGATTCATCATGGTAATGGCGTAAATAATATATTTTCTGATCTTTAATATCTGAACCTAGTACTTCTATTGTCTCCGGACCGCCGACTGTGGCAAAGGAGGGTGAAGAAATAAGGCAGAAGATGATACCTAGATAAGTTTTATGCTTTAAGTGATTATTGTTCATTTGGACTCATCTTTTTGTATCTTATATTGAGCATGATTTAAAATTTTAGAATTATGATGAAGAATAGGTTAATCAATTGTGTTGATTAACCTAAATCTAGAAGTTTACTCGGCTGTAGTGCTTACGATTTCATCTTCATCATCTTCAGCAGTATCCATTCCTAATTCTTTTAGCTTACGAGTCAAGGTATTACGACCCCAACCTAAAAGCTCAGCAGCATGGCGTTTTCTTCCTCGAGTTTGTTGTAGTGCCGCATTAATTAAGGTGCGTTCAAACATAGGCGTGGCGATATCCAATAATTTCATTTCACCATTTTTGAGTTTTTGTACAGCCCACTGACTAAGCAACTCATCCCAATGCTGAATAGCGATACGATCTGCTTGATTGTGTGGATGATTTGGATCATCAGATTTTTGGATTGGTAGTTGTTTTAACTCAGAAGGAAGATCTTCTGGGTAAACCTCTCGTCCAGTAATCATCACTGTCAGCCAGCGACATGTGTTTTCAAGTTGACGTACATTACCTTGCCAAGGCAACTGTTTCATGTATTCAATAGTTTCTGTACGTAAAATCTTTGGACTTACACCAAGTTCTTTACCTGCTCGTGCGAGAAAGTGTTGTGCGAGCATCGGAATGTCTTCCGAGCGGTGAGCAAGTTTAGGAATATGAATACGAATTACATTCAGACGATGATAAAGATCCTCACGGAAGCGTCCATCATGTACTAATTTTTCTAGATCTTGGTGAGTCGCAGCGACAATGCGGACATCAACACGCACTGGAATGTGTCCACCGACGCGATAAAACTCGCCATCAGCTAAAACACGCAATAAACGCGTTTGGGTTTCGAATGGCATGTCCCCAATTTCATCAAGGAATAATGTACCGCCATTGGCTTGCTCAAAACGACCTTGTCGCTGAGTATTAGCGCCAGTGAATGCACCTTTTTCATGACCAAATAATTCAGTTTCAATCAAATCTTTCGGAATGGCAGCCATATTAAGCGCAATAAATGGCTTACTGCTACGAGGTGAATGACGATGCAATGCATGAGCGACTAACTCTTTACCTGTACCTGACTCACCATTAATTAATACCGTAATGTGTGATTGTGACAAACGTCCAATTGCTCGGAAGACTTCCTGCATTGCAGGAGATTCTCCAATGATCTCAGTTGATTGAATTGGCTGTACGGTTGATTTCGCAGATTCTTGTTGTTGGAGCTTATTAATGTGCATGATGGCACGATTGACAAGTGCTAAAGCCTCATCAATATCAAATGGTTTTGGTAGATATTCAAAAGCACCCGTTTGATAGCTTGATACTGCTGACTCTAGATCCGAATGTGCCGTCATGATGATCACAGGTAGATCAGGATAATGACCTTTGACTTTAGCGAGAAAGGTAAGACCATCAATTCCTGGCATGCGTATATCAGTCAAAATTACATCAGGTGTATCATCAAGTAACTGATCCAGTGCAGATTGAGCTTCTTCGAAACTGGTAACATCTAAACCTTCTTCTTTAAATGTTTTTTCTAGAACCCAACGCATGGCGCGATCGTCATCTATTACCCAAATTTTATTTCGCGACATGGTTTAACTCCCAAGGTATATAAAGACTAAATACGGTTTTGCCCGGAACGGATTGGCATTCAATCATTCCATTGTGTTGATGCATAATATTTTGTGCGATGCTCAGACCTAAGCCTGTTCCTTTAGCGCGTCCTGTGACTAATGGATAAAATACGGACTCCAAAATTTCTTCTGGAACGCCAGGGCCGTTATCTTCAATATCAATTCGAACAGTTGAGCGATGTAAAGTTCCGTTAATCGTGACAAGGCGATGAATACGTGTACGCAGGGTTAATTCAGGTTGAGTGTCTTGAAAAAACTCTTTATTTTCAGTCATGGCCTGAATAGCATTTACACTGATATTCAACATCACTTGAATAAGTTGATCCCGATCTGCTTCAACATCAGGTAAAGAAAGATCATAATCACGAGTAATTGTAATTTTCTTTTTTGTTTGGTTCACAATCAGAGAACGAACGCGTTCCAAAGGCTCGTGAATATTTACAGGTTCATAGCTTGGTAACTGCCGAGAACCGAGCATTGTGTCAGCAAGATTTCTCAGGCGATCTACTTCACTAATAATAATGTCCGTAAATTCTTTATATTCAGGATCATTTAAACTACGTGCCAATAATTGAGTTGCGCCACGTATGCCCCCTAATGGATTCTTAATCTCATGCGCGACACCTCTGATTAATTGGCGTGCGACCTGATGTTGTTGAATAAAATTTTCTTCTTTAGAAATTTTCAACATTCGATCAATTGGATTGAGTTCAATCAGAAGGAGGGGGTGATAACTTTTGCCAGTGTTAAGTTGGGCAACAGAATAGTCAACATGTACATCTTTAAAGTTCACAATAATAGTCGCTTCACGGCGGGTATAAGCTTGCCCCGTGAGTAATGTATTTGTGAGCGCTTCTTCGGTGTTAAATGAATCACCTGGAGATTGTAAAATACTGAGCACAGATTGACCTGATGCTCTTAATAAGCTGATATCAAAGAGTGCTTCACATGAGGAATTTAAATAAAAAATATTTAATTCACTATCGACTAAAAGTATCGCAGTGCTCAAGTTGTCTACGAGTAAACGGTAATCAATCGTTGGTTGTTGATTCATTAACCTCAAAATCCTGTCTTAAAATAGAGCAATTGCATCTATGAGTTTTTCCATCACTGCTCACAAAGAGGGAGTTATTTAATTTTAACGTCCTCAAATAAAGCAAAATATGAGCCAACTTTGTTTGAAATCGTTAAAAACAACTAAAATGAACTCATTTATTAAGAAAAAAAGCGCGAAGCGATTGCAAAATATTCATGCAAAGTTGGGTTTATTTAATAATGCATCATATTGGTGCGATTGCAATATTTTTTAAAATTTATGGGAATATTTTGGTGCGTTATGCAAAGAGTGGGGTTTTCAACTGTTTTTATGAATTGAAAAGACATACAATACGCGGATTCTAGTGGAGCGCAGATTCATGAAATCCCCCAAAGTCGGTTTTGTTTCTTTAGGTTGTCCTAAGGCATTGGTAGATTCCGAGCGAATTCTTACTCAGTTAAAAACTGAAGGTTATGATGTAGCGTCGGATTATGACGGTGCTGATTTAGTTGTTGTTAATACCTGTGGTTTTATTGAATCTGCAGTACAAGAGTCATTAGACGCGATTGGTGAGGCGATGAGTGCGAACGGTCGCGTCATCGTAACAGGTTGTTTGGGTAAAGATGAAGAAAAAATTCGTCAAATGCATCCAAACGTACTTAAAGTTACTGGTGCAGCAGCTTATCAAGAAGTAATGGAAGCTGTGCATCAATATGTTCCTGAACCTCCTAAACATAATCCGTTTATTGATCTTGTGCCAGAACAAGGTATTCGATTAACACCAAAACATTATGCATATTTGAAGATATCTGAAGGCTGTAACCACCGTTGTACCTTCTGTATTATTCCAAGTATGCGTGGCGATCTCGTATCTCGCCCAGTTGGTTCTGTATTAGAAGAAGCGGCGGCTTTAAAACGATCTGGTGTAAAGGAAGTCTTGGTTATTTCTCAAGATACTTCGGCATATGGTGTAGATACAAAATACAAGCTTGATTTTTGGAATGGTCAGCCTGTAAAAACTAAGTTCTATGATATGTGTGAAGCATTAGGTCAATTGGGTATTTGGGTGCGTCTGCATTATGTCTACCCATATCCACATGTTGATGCGGTTATCGATTTGATGGCACAGGGTAAGATCTTGCCTTACTTAGATATTCCATTCCAACACGCTAGCCCTAAAATTTTAAAACTAATGAAGCGTCCAGCGCATAGTGAAAACACGCTAGAGCGTTTAAAAGTTTGGCGTGAAAAGTGTCCTGATTTAGTCATTCGTTCAACATTTGTTGTTGGCTTCCCCGGTGAAACTGAAGAAGATTTCGTGCAACTTCTAGATTGGTTGAAAGAAGCTCAGCTCGATCGCGTTGGTTGTTTTACATACTCTCCAGTTGAAGGTGCAACTGCAAATGATCTGCCAGATCATGTGCCTGAAGAAATTAAACAGGAACGCTACGAACGCTTTATGCAGGTTCAGCAAGAAATTTCTGCTGCAAAGCTACAAAAGCGTATTGGTCAAACCATGACCGTGCTGGTTGATGATCTAGAAGAAGAGTTTCCAGTTGCAGTGGCGCGTTCTTATGCAGATGCTCCAGAAATTGATGGAAATGTCTTTGTAGAAGATATTGATAAGAGCAAAATTAAAGCAGGTGATTTACTGGTTGTTAAAATCACTGATGCGGATGAATACGACCTTTATGCAGAATTGATTGAAATTAAAACCGCATAATTGTTTGAAGTAATACATATAAATGAATTCGGATATTGGAGTTTGTAATGTTAGATTCTAAAAAACCACGCTTTGGTCGTATTCTGCTAAAACTTTCGGGTGAAGCGCTAGCAGGCAATAAAGATATGGGTATCGACGCACAAGTCCTTGATCAAATGTCTTTATCTATTGCTCACTTGGTTGGTCTAGGTGTGCAAGTTGGTATCGTTGTGGGTGGTGGTAACCTTTATCGTGGTAGCCAATTACAGCAAGATGGATTGGTTGGTCGCGTAACAGGTGATCAAATGGGTATGCTGGCAACTGTGATGAATGGTTTGGCGCTACGAGATGCATTGGTACGTCGTAATATCAAAACCCGTTTAATGTCAGCATTACCAATCGGTACAGTTGTAGAATCATATTCTAGCCGTGATGCGATTCGTCATTTAAATAATGGTGAAGTTTGTGTGTTTGTTGCGGGTACTGGTAATCCATTCTTTACGACAGATACGGCTGCATGTTTACGTGGTATTGAGATTGAGGCTAACTTAATTCTCAAAGCGACGAAGGTGGATGGTGTCTACAATAAAGATCCAAGCAAATACGAAGATGCTGTTAAATATGATGCATTGACATTTGACCAAGTCTTAGATGAGAAACTTGGTGTAATGGATTTAACCGCGATTTGCTTATGCCGTGACCATAATGTTCCACTTCAAGTATTCGATATGAATAAATCAGGTGCATTATTATCAGTGGTTATGGGTGAAAAAGAAGGTACTCACGTTACTAATTGATGTACGTGGCTTTCAAAGCTATTTATACTAAACACTATTTTGATTTAAATTTTGAGAATTAGGTAAGGAAGATCACATGATTAACGATCTTAAAAAAGATGCTGAAGAGCGCATGAATAAATCATTGGACTCATTAGAGCATGGTTTTGCTAAAGTTCGTACAGGTCGTGCACATCCATCAATTCTTAATGGCGTAATGGTTCCTTACTATGGCTCTGATGTGCCATTAAACCAAGTTGCTAACATTGGTGTTGAAGATTCGCGTACATTGCTTGTTCAACCTTTCGAGCGCACTATGGTTGCTGCAATTGATAAAGCAATTCGTGAGTCAGATTTAGGTTTGAACCCAATTACTGCTGATTCAATTCGTGTACCAATGGCGGCATTAACTGAAGAAACACGTCGTGATATGCAAAAAGTGGCACGTAACGAAGCTGAAAATGCAAAAGTTGCGATTCGTAATATTCGCCGTGATGTATTGGGTGATATTAAAGCATTGTTGAAAGAAAAAGAAATTTCTGAAGATGATGAGCGTCGTGCGGGCGATGAAATCCAAAAAATCACAGATAAATTTGTTGCTGAAGTTGAAAAGCGTTTAGCAGCAAAAGAAGCAGAGTTGATGAAGGTCTAAGCTATATAATGACCATCTCAGCAGAGCTTCTGCCACAACATGTTGCCATCATTATGGATGGCAACAATCGTTTTGCAAAAAAGAAACATCTACAAAAAGGTGATGGACATCGTGAAGGAAAAAATGTCCTTGATCCGATTGTAGAGCATTGTCGTAAAGTGGGTGTGAAAGCACTTACTGTCTATGCCTTCTCAAGTGAAAACTGGAATCGACCTCAATACGAAGTTGATTTGCTCATGAAACTGTTGGAAGAGACGATTAATGAACAAATCCCTCGAATGATTAAGTTCCAAATTGGACTAAGATTCATTGGGGATCGCTCTCGTTTGTCGCCAGAATTGCAACAATTAATGTTGCAAGCAGAACAAAGGACTGCTACTTTCACAGAAATGACGCTCACAATTGCTGTGAGTTATGGCGGAATGTGGGATATCGCACAAACTGCTAAAACAATCGCACAACTCGTCAAAGAACAAAAAATTGATGTTGCTCAAGTTGATGTTGATTTGTTTGCTCAGCATGTCAGTTTAGGTGACTTACCTCCAGTCGATTTATTGATTCGTACTGGTGGTGATTATCGGTTGTCTAATTTTTTATTATGGCAATCTGCATATGCTGAATTGTATTTTACTGAGACGTTGTGGCCAGAATTCACAACAGAAGAATTGGATCATGCCTTTGGTGTGTTTTTAGGGCGAGAAAGGCGCTTTGGAAAAACTTCTGAGCAGGTCCAACAAGAGAAAATAGAGAACTAATAATGTTAGAGCGGATAATTACCGCATTGATTTTAGTGGCTGTAGTCTTGAGCTGTATGTTTGCAACTACATCCATTTATCCAATGTTAGCGTTAATGATTATCGCTGCCGGGGGGGCTGGCTATGAGTGGTTTAAACTCATGCCTCGTCAAACTGATCAAGTGAATAAATTTAAAGCAGGATGCTTTGGTGTAATCACTGCGGTATTTTCTGCAATTGCGCTTTATTTTGATGATCTAGTACTGCTGTTGTGGAGTGCTTCGATTATTACTTGGGTTATTACCATTTATTGGGTTAAGCAATATCCTCTTTATGATGCGTGGTATAACACTTCACTGAATTGGATTGGTGTAGTGATTATTAGCGCTGCAGTATCGGCAATATACGAAGTCTGGATAAGTTCACCTTGGTGGCTCATGTATCTATTCCTCTTAGTGTGGGGTGCTGATAGTGGGGCGTATTTTGTAGGTAGGAAGCTTGGTAAGCGTAAGCTTGCACCTGAGGTGAGCCCGAATAAATCTATTGAAGGGTTAATCGGTGGTGTAATTACAGTCATCATTGTTATCTTATTTGTACAATTTAACTATTTAGATTTAACCGCAGTAGAGCATATTCTATTTTTACTCCTATCTGTGCTGACAGTATTTAGCTCAGTTCAAGGTGATTTATTTGAATCAATGATTAAGCGTCGTGCAGGTATTAAGGATTCAGGTCGTATTTTGCCTGGTCATGGTGGTGTATTAGATCGCATTGATTCATTGCTTGCTGCCGCACCTATTTTTGCTGCGGGAATATTTGTTTTAAAACTTGTTGGTGTAGATTTATAGATGTCTCAATCAGTATGTATATTAGGTGTAACAGGTTCAATTGGACAAAGTACCTTAAAAGTCATTGATCGACATCCAGAGAAGTACAATGTTTTTGCGGTATCTGCATTTAGTCGTGTAGAGCAGTTAAGCGAAATATGTCAACAATATCATCCACAGTATGCTGTTGTACCTTCAGGCAAGGTGGATGAACTACATCAATTTTTCAAATTAAAAAATATCACTTCAACCGAAATTCTCTCTGATGAGTCGGGTTTAATCGCTGTTGCTGAGCATCCTCAGGTTGATATCGTGATGGCGGCGATAGTGGGTGCGGCAGGATTATTGCCAACACTCGCTGCTGTTCAAGCTGGTAAGCGTGTTCTTCTAGCAAATAAAGAATCGTTGGTGATGTCTGGTGACATCATGATGAAGGCTGCCAAAGAGAATAATGCCTTATTATTACCTGTAGATTCTGAACACAACGCAATATTTCAGTGCCTGCCTCAAAATTATTTGCAATTAGATACAGCTGGTAAACCCCAGTTAGGTGTCTCACAAATTTTGTTGACTGCTTCTGGCGGTCCATTTTTGCATCATACGCTTGATGAGCTCAGTACGGTGACACCTGCACAGGCTTGTAAGCACCCTAATTGGTCTATGGGGCAGAAGATATCAGTTGATTCGGCAACGCTAATGAACAAAGGTCTCGAGTTGATCGAGGCCTGTCATTTATTTTCAATTCAAGAACATTTTGTTACAGTGGTTGTGCACCCACAAAGTATTATTCACTCAATGGTTCAGTATGTTGATGGTAGTACTTTGGCTCAAATGGGTAATCCTGATATGTGTACGCCGATTGCACATGCATTTGCATGGCCAGATCGGATTGAAACACATGTTCCTTCGCTTGATTTATTTGTAAACGATACGCTTAATTTTAAGCAGCCTGATACTGTGCGATTTCCAGCGCTGCAATTGGCTCGTGAAGCAATGAAATCTGGAGGATTGGCGCCTGCGATCTTAAATGCTGCAAACGAAATTGCGGTTGAAGCATTTTTAAAAAATAAAATCAAATTTTTAGATATTCCTAAAGTTGTTGAATCCACTTTGAATCATGTTCAAAATTCAAATGCTGATTCTTTAGAGCTAATCTTAGAGACTGATGCGCTTGCACGTCGCTATGCTATTCAACTCACGAATTCACTGAGTACCTAAGATGAATATACTTTTCATTATCGTCGCGGCTATTTTGCTTCTAGGTCCATTGATTGCAATTCATGAATTTGGACATTACTGGGTAGCACGAAAACTTGGCGTTAAGGTTCTTGTGTATTCAATTGGATTTGGTCCAACAGTTTTAAAGTGGACCTCTAAAAAATCGGGTATCCAATATCAGCTCTCTGCATTACCTTTAGGTGGTTATGTAAAAATGCTGGATGAGCGTGAAGGTAATGTAAGTGCGGAAGATTTACCGTATGCGTTTAATCGGCAATCCCCTTTAAAACGTATAGCAATCGTTGCTGCGGGGCCACTTGTTAATTTAATTTTTGCTGTTTTACTTTTTTGGATTCTATTCTTACCAGCACAAGAACAATTAAACACTCGAATTGGTAAAGTGATTGAAAATACGCCAGCCGCACAAGTAGAGATGCGTTCTGGTGATAAAATCATAGCTGTGGATGGAACTGCGACGCCAACTTGGGAAAAATTGAATTATGCGCTGATTGATCGCGTAGGTGAAACTGGTACGATTCAAATTCAAGCTGATCGTGATGGTCAGGTACAAACTTTTAATTTACCGATTCAGCAATTTCTAAAAGATCAGTCTCAATCACCTTTGGAAATCTTGGGATTTTTACCATATCGACCTCATATTCAACCAGTTGTGCATAAATTATCTGAAGATGGTGCTGCTATACGCCAAGGGATGAAAGAAGGTGATGTAATTGTCGCGATTGATAATAAAAAAATTAACGATTGGTTTGAAGTTGTTGATATAGTACAAAAATCACCAGAAAAACTATTGAATATTGAGGTGATGCGTCAAGGCGAGATCGTTCAATTAAAGGTCATGCCCCAAGGGAAGCGCGATAATATGGGGAATACGACAGGAATGTTGGGAGTTCAAGCTCAATCTGGTCAGATCAATATTCCTGCTGAATATAAGCATACAATTCAATATAATCCAGCGGAAGCTTTTGTGGTTGCGGTTGAGAAAACGGGTCAATTATCATCTATGATCTTAGGCTCAATTGTCAAAATGATTCGTGGATTGATTGGGTTGGATAATCTCTCGGGTCCAATTACGATCGCTAAAGTTGCAGGTCAAAGTGCTGAAATGGGGTGGCAAACTTTCATTTCATTTATGGCATTAATGAGTGTGAGTTTGGGGATATTAAATTTGCTTCCGATTCCGATGTTGGATGGTGGGCATTTAGTTTATTACATAATTGAATTAATTCGTGGTAAACCTGTTTCTGAACAAATACAATTGGTTGGATTAAAAATTGGTATGGTGTTGCTGGGAAGTATGATGTTTCTCGCAATATTTAATGATTTTATGCGTTTATAAGCGTTATAGATGGATAATTAACTTACTGGAAAACAATAGGCATGCAGCACAAACATTTATTTATGCCATTGGCACTCGTTAGCGCAATGGCAGCAGTACAACAAGTATATGCAGCAGACGAGTTTATCGCGCGGGATGTGCGTGTTGATGGATTAGTTCGACTAACGCAAGCTAATGTACTCGCAATGTTACCGGTGAATGCTGGGGATCGCATTAATGATCCAGTGATTGCGAATGCGATCCGTGCGTTGTATGCCTCTAATTCGTTTGATGATATTCAAGCTTTCAAAGAAAACGATGTTTTGGTTTTCAAAGTCGTTGAACGTCCTATTATTTCTAAAATCAATTTCAAGGGTAATAAGCTCATTCCAAAAGAAGCCTTGGAAGAGGGCTTGAAGAAAATGGGTCTAGCTGAAGGTGAGGTGCTCACTAAATTTGCACTTCAGACGCTAGAAACCGAGCTTGAACAACAGTATTCACAACAAGGTCGCTACAATGCTGATATTCAGGTTGAAACTGTTGCAAAAGCTAATAACCGTGTAGATGTCAATATTAATTTCATTGAAGGTAAACCAGCTAAAGTTTTTGAAATTAATTTAATTGGTAATACTGTATTTAAAGACGATGAAATTAAGCAAGTCTTTGCTGTCAAGGAAAGCGGATGGTTATCTGTCATTTCCAGAAATGATCGCTACGCGCGTGAAAAAATGGCAGCAAGCCTTGAAGCATTAAGAGCTTTATACCTTAATAAAGGTTATATCAATTTTGAAATTACCAACTCTAATTTGAATATCAGTGAAGATAAAAAAAATATTTTCATTGAAGTTTCAATGAATGAGGGTGAGCAATTTAAATTTGGTGAAACCAAATTTTTAGGTGATGCTTTATATAAAGACGAAGATCTTCGTGCACTAAAGATTTATAAAGATGATGCAACTTACTCACAAGAGTTGGTGAATGCAGTAAAACAGTTATTACAGCGTAAGTATGGTAATGCTGGTTATTACTATGCGGAAATTAATGTTGTGCCTCAAATTGACAATGAAACAAAAAAAGTTAATTTGAATTATTACATCAATCCGGGTCAGCAAGTTACGGTTAGACGTATTAATTTTACAGGTAATACCAAGACTGCTGATGAGGTTTTACGTCGTGAAATGCGCCAGATGGAAGGTGCATTAGCGAGTAATGAAAAAATTGATCTTTCAAAAGTCCGTTTGATGCGTACTGGATTTTTCAGCAAAGTTGATGTTAAGCCTGTACGTGTTCCAGGAGCGCCTGATCAAATCGATTTGAATATCGCTGTTGAAGAACAACACTCAGGATCAAGTACTTTAGCTGTTGGTTATTCGCAAAATGGTGGTATCACATTCCAAGCAGGCTTAAGTCAAACTAACTTCTTAGGTACAGGTAACCGGGTAGCGATTGATCTTTCTCGTTCTGAGACACAAGATTATTATAACCTAAGTGTTACTGATCCATACTTTACAATTGATGGTGTCAGCCGTGGTTACAATCTCTATTATCGTAAGACGAAATTAGACGAAGATTATAACGTTAACAATTATGTTACAGATAGCTTCGGTGGTGGTCTGAGCTTTGGTTACCCAATTGATGAGAATCAGAGCTTAAGTGCTGGTATTAATATTGATCAAACTGAAGTAACGACTGGTCCATTTGTTTCTACTTATGTACGTGATTATTTACTTGCCAATGGTGGTAGGGAAACAAGTACTGGTAAGTATTGTCCAGTCGACTTAGAGCCAATTAAAGATGATAACGGTAATGTAATTGGTTATGAACCTTGCTCTGAACCTGAAGTTGAGTACGGTAATGAGTTTAAAGGTGATTTCTTTACTTATAGTTTAAATTTAGGTTGGTCTTATAACACATTAAATAATCCACGCTTCCCAACGTCGGGTATGTCTCATCGTGTTAATGCAGAGATTGCATTGCCGGGTAGTGATGTTGAATATCAGAAGGTAACATACGATACTCAAGCCTTTATTCCTTTAGGAAAGGATTTTGTATGGCGTGGTTATGGTAAGGTAGGTTTCGGTAATGATTTACCATTCTATAAAAACTATTACGCTGGTGGTTATGGGTCTGTTCGTGGTTACGATAATAGTACATTAGGTCCAAAATATCCGAGTATTACAGATGCTGCTCTAACTAGAGAAGATAGAAACCCTGAAGAGGTGGGGGGTAATGCATTAGTTCAATTTGGCACTGAATTAATCTTACCAGTTCCTTTTAAAGGCGACTGGGCGCGACAGGTCCGTCCTGTTATTTTTGCAGAAGGTGCTCAAGTGTTCGACACTCAATGTGACGTACCTACTGGAAATATTTATTTTGGCGCAACCAATCCGACGGCATTCGATGCTAGACAGTACTGTAAAGATAACTTTGGCTTCGATGCCGGAAATATGCGTTATAGTGTTGGTGTAGGCTTCACATGGATTACGATGATTGGTCCACTATCATTAAGCTATGCGTACCCACTGAATGATAAGCCTGGTGATGAAACTAAGTCTGTTCAATTTGAAATTGGTCGTACTTTCTAGTACGGCCTTTTGCCTTAAAAGGAATAATAATGAATATATTTAAAACAATGATATCAACGGCTTTACTCACATCTGTAGTTGGCTTTGCACATGCAGCAGGATATGGGGTAATCGATTTAGAAAAAGTAGTAGAAAATAGCACGTATTTAAAGCAGCAGAATACTCAGCTTGAGCAGACAATTAAACCGCAAACGGTGAAGTTGGAACAGTTAGGTAAAGAAATTGAAGCTTTGGCTAAATCAGCTCAAGCCAATCAATTTAATGCCCAGCAACTATCCTCTCAATATCAAACGAAGATGAGCGAATTTCAATCTTTGCAACAGACTGTTCAATCACGTGTTCAAAGCACCATTCAAAATACAAACAAAGTTTTTGACTCAAGAATTAAACAAGTTGCTGAACAATTGCGCAAAGAAAATAATCTTGATTTAGTTTTAAATAAAAATGCTGCCTTGGCATATGACCCAAAATACGATTTAACTGCTAAAATGATTCAAAAGGTTAATGCAATCAAATAGTCAATGAAATCAAATCAATTTCGTCTCGATCACTTGGCCAAACTTGTACAAGGCCAAGTTATTGGTGATGCAGATCTGTTGCTAGAGGGTCTTGCAAGTTTAACTCAAGCGAACTCAAACCAAATTTCTTTTGTAAATTCTGATAAGTATTTAGACGAAGCGATTTCATCTCAAGCAGGTGCGTTAATTGTCACTTCTGAGATGCAGGCTCAGCTTAATCAGCATAATAATTTTATTGTCGTACAAAATCCGTATCTTGCTTTCGCGATTTTAACTCATGTGTTTGAATCTAAAACTGTGCAACGTGGTATCGAGGCCACCGCAGTAATCGATCCGAGTGCTATGATAGGAGATAATGTATACATTGGTCATTACGTTGTAGTTGGCCCACATGCAGTGATTGGTTCAAATACAGTAATTCATTCGCAAACTAAAATTGATGAGTATGTTGAAATCGGTGAGGATTGTTTCATTGATTCGCATGTCACGATTACGGGTCGATCTAAAATTGCTAAACGTGTTCGTATCCATGCGAATACCGTAATTGGCGGAGAGGGTTTTGGCTTTGCTCCTTATCAAGGTAAGTGGAACCGAATTGCTCAACTCGGGTCTGTTCAAATTGGAAATGATGTCAGAATTGGTTCTAACTGTAGTATTGATCGTGGCGCTTTGGATGACACTATACTTCATGATGGTGTGATTATTGATAATCTTGTGCAAGTCGCACACAACGTTCAAATCGGTGAAAATACTGCGATTGCTGCAAAATGCGGTATCGCGGGCAGTACTGTGATTGGCAAAAACTGTATCCTTGCAGGTGCTTGTGGTATCTCAGGACATCTAAAAATTGTAGATAATGTAACGCTTACTGGAATGTCAATGGTCACAGGTAGCATTTTAGAAGCTGGTACATATTCTTCAGGAATGGGATTGCTCGAAAATTCTCGTTGGAAACGAACAGTTGTTCGTCTAAGACAATTAGCAGATGTGCCATTGACCAAATTAGTCAAACAAATAGATGATATGCAGGCTCAGTTAGAGTCAATCGAATCAACTTTAAAATTGCGTAAATAATATGACAGAGTCTACTTTATCTTTTTCAATTCCTGAATTGCCGATGAATATTCAAACTATTCGTGAATATTTGCCGCATCGTTATCCATTTCTATTGGTAGACCGTGTTACAGAAGTGACTGAGAATGGAATTGTCGGATTTAAAAATGTCTCCATAAATGAAGAGTTTATGCAAGGTCATTTTCCAGGTTATCCAATCATGCCGGGTGTCTTAATCGTTGAGGCGATGGCACAAATTTCTGGCGTTCTTGGCTTTATCATGAACAATGAAAAACCCAAACCTGGTTCACTTTTTCTTTTTGCTGGCGCTGAAAAAGTTCGGTTTAAAAAACAAGTCGTTCCTGGTGATCAACTCGTGTTAAAATCAGAGCTTGTAATGCAGAAACGTGGTATTTACAAGTATCTTTGTAGTGCGAGCGTTGATGGTGTAATTGCAGCGACAGCTGAAATTATTATTTCTCATCAGAAATTAGAGCAAGCATGAGTAACAGTGATTTAATCCACCCTACAGCAATTATTGATCCTACGGCAACGATTGCTTCTGATGTAAAAATTGGTCCTTATTCGATTATTGGTCCTCATGTGACGATTGATAGTGGGACAGTGTTACATTCTCATGTGGTGGTTGGTGGATATACTCGCATCGGTAAATCAAACGAAATTTTCCAGTTTGCCAGTGTGGGTGAGGTGTGTCAGGATCTTAAGTATGCTGGTGAAGAAACTTGGCTTGAGATTGGCGACAACAACAAAATTCGTGAGCATTGCAGTCTGCATCGCGGTACAGTGCAGGATCAAAGTATTACTAAAATTGGTAGTAATAACCTTTTAATGGTGAATACGCATATTGCGCATGACTGTGTGGTGGGTAATAACAACATTTTTGCAAACAATGTTGGTGTCGCAGGTCATGTGCATGTTGGTGACTTCGTTGTTGTCGGTGGCAACTCCGGTATTCATCAATTCTGTAAAATCGACTCATACAGCATGATTGGTGGAGCATCATTGATTTTGAAGGATGTTCCTGCTTATGTGATGGTGTCTGGTAATCCGGCGCATGCATTTGGAATGAATGTAGAAGGTATGCGTCGTAAGGGTTGGTCTAAAGATGTAATCAATGGTTTGAGAGAATCATTTAAGTTGATTTATAAAAGTGGTCTGACGACACAACAAGCCATTGAGCAGATTACTGCTGAAATTCTACCAAATGTTTCTGAAGCACAGCTCCTTATAGATTCTCTGAATGAATCTAAACGCGGTATTGTTCGTTAAGGGCTTTTGCTAACATAAAAAAAAGACATCTTATGATGTCTTTTTTATTTAACTTTTTTTGAAATATCCAGCTTCTTCTGAGTCAGGATATGTGCTTAATAATTTATTTTTGTAAATTTCAGCAGTTTGAACATTTTTATTTACATCTTTCGCGATGCTATACAGCTGATACAAAGATCGAGCTGCTTTTCCTGAATTTGGGAACTTCGAAGCGACAGTTTCATAGTGTTTTCTTGCTTCTTCATAATTGGGTGGTTCAATTGCTAAATTGAACTCAGCTAACCAAAAATAGGCATTACCTGTATACACACTATTTGGATTGTTACGTACAAAGTTTTGCATAGGTGCAATAGCTTTTTTTGCGCCACCTTGTTTGTATGCATCTAAGGCAACTGTATAAGCTGCTTTATCAAGTTCTTGTTGGTTGGTTTGATTCAAGTTCGTTGCATTTTGTGATGCTGTGGTATTTGAGTTAGTGCTAGTGTTTGGTGCAGTTGGCTCATTGGGAGCGGGTGGTGCGGCATTAGAATCTTCGGCATTGGACTCTTCAACAGGATCAATTTTTTGTTGGAGGAGTTCTAATCTTTGATCTAGATCTGTATAGCGATTTTTTAATTCGTTGGTCAGTTGATTAATTTGATGTTCTTGTTCTTCTAATTTGCCTTGAAGTGCACGAATTTGATTTTCTAAGCGTTGATTTTGTTGGATAAGTTGCCAACTGGTGTTGGTAGGAGCGGTAGCGGTGTTATTCACTGCGACTGCTGTTTGGTTCAAACTTGAATTTTGGCTTAATCCTTTTGATTCGATAGGAATATTGGCAAAAACTGATGTTGAGCTCATCAATGCTAGTGCAAGAAAAGTACGCTTATTGAGCATGTTCATTATTCCATTTGTATCCATACTCAAATTTGAACTTTGAGTATTTTCAATTCTTAATAATCAGATCATTAAAAACGTCATAGCATTTAAAATCAATATAAATTTACAATGAAACTGTATAAATGAAGAAATTTAAGTTGAAGTTATTTAGATGAAAAATATCAAGTTTGTTGTTAATAGATTAGTAAATATTCACTTGAACTTTTTTAGTGCCTTTAAAGCCCATTATGGTATTGCAAGATCGTTAAAAATCTCTATACTCTGTTCTTGCAATGGTAGCCCTGCTGGTGGCTTCGCAATTGTACTCTGAGAACCCCGCCAGGACCGGAAGGTAGCAACGGTATCAGAACTATGATGTGCCGGAGTTTTGCTAGTAGGGTTGCCACCATTATAATAATTTTATTTCTTATTCTTCATTCTCTTTTCTTTTTATAGCTTTCATAATCGCATCCATTTCAAAGCCTCTATATTGTAAAAAGCGAATTTGTTTTGCTTTTAATTTTGCGTCCTGAGCAACTTCATAGCCATATTTTTTGACCTTCAATAAGTATGCTTGTTCATACCAATCTATTTCTTCCATTTCTGGTTCAGCCAACGCTTTATCAACGTGTTTGCTTTTAAGCGCTAGCTTTATTCGATTTGGACCTTTTCCTTTACGTAATTGGCTGCGTACCGTCATTTCTGCAACGCGAGCATCACTTTGATAATTTTCTCGCGCTAGCTCATCAACTAAGCTCAAAACCTCTTCCTTATTTTGTGCATACAAAGCAAGTTTATCGATTAAGTCTTTTTTTGAGTATTCTTTGCGAGTTAAGACTGCAAATGCATACGATCTCAAACGAGTCCCTGTTAAGCCTTTATTCTGTGCTAGAACTGATGAATGAGTATCATCTAAATCACATTCATCTGGTGCTTGATCGGTTAGGTGTTGACTAGTCGAGTGTTGATCATTGATGAGATGTTGAGGTTCATCTTCATTCATTATTGATTTTAATTGCTCATAATGAATGAACTTGGGAAACTTCTCTGACATTTTAAATCCATGCACTTAAACAAAAGCGCCCAGAATTTGGGCGCTTCGATTTCAAATTTTTGAAAAATTATACTTCAAATAAATCTGCTTCTTCGTCATTTTCTTCAGTTGGGGCTGGTGTCGCTGTGGTTAACAACTGTTCACGAATCATGCGATCAAGATCTTGTGCAAGTTGAGGATTTTCCTCAAGGTGACGAATCACGTTGTTCTTACCTTGTCCAATCTTGTTGCCTTGGTATGAATACCAAGCACCAGCTTTTTGAACAAGTTCTTGTTGTACAGCGAGATCGACCAATTCAGCAAGCTGATTTGTACCTTTACCGTACATGATTTGGAATAATGCTTCACGGAAAGGAGGTGCCATTTTGTTCTTCACCACTTTAACGCGTGTTTCAGAACCAACTATTTCATCACCTTCTTTTACTTGACCAATACGGCGAATGTCTAAGCGTACAGAAGCATAGAATTTGAGCGCATTACCACCAGTAGTGGTTTCTGGACTTCCAAACATGACACCAATTTTCATACGAATTTGGTTAATGAAGATCACCATGCAGTTGGAGCGCTTTGCATTACCTGTAATTTTACGCAATGCTTGGCTCATCAAGCGCGCTTGTAGACCCATATGAGAGTCGCCCATTTCACCCTCAATTTCGGCTTTAGGGGTTAAGGCTGCTACAGAATCGACAACAATTAAGTCGATAGCGCCAGATCGGACCAGCATATCTGCAATTTCTAGTGCTTGTTCACCGTGATCAGGTTGTGACACCAATAAGTTATCGATATCTACACCAAGTTTGCGAGCATATTGAGGATCTAAAGCATGCTCAGCATCAATAAATGCACAAGTACCACCAGCTTTTTGACATTGCGCAATCGCTTGAAGTGTCATGGTGGTTTTACCTGATGATTCTGGACCATAAATTTCAATAATACGGCCTTTAGGTAAACCACCAATACCTAGTGCGATATCCAATGTAAGAGAGCCTGTAGATACAGCTTCTACAGCTTGAACAGTATTGTCACCAAGGCGCATTACCGTATTTTTACCAAATTGTTTTTCAATTTGGCTTAAAGCAGCACTCAGTGCTTTGCTTTTATTATCATCCATCTCATAACCTCAAAACGATGTAAATCACTGATAACTTAAGTGGATGTCTTTAATTAAGTCTAATGTCCACGGCATTTATAGTGACAGAAAAAATCGGACTGTTCTATAATTTTAAACTTCAAAACGACAGTATTTGTCGCTTTAACTTATTCATCATCGTATGACCAAACTTCGTCATATTGCTGACCATTTTGTTGACGGAATCTTGTAATATCACGTCGATCTTTTTTGCTTGGTCGATGATCTGGTCGTGCAAGATTATGCAATTTTCTTTGTGCAGAAAGCAACTCACGACGCGCGATACTGACTTCAGTTTCTTCATAGAGTAATTGTGCAGTAGGTGCCCCGCCTCGTACAGATGATAATGCTTTCACAATGACGGTTTTCTTTTCAAATCCCTGCTGAATCGTTAACTCCATTCCTACACGTACTTCTCTGGAAACTTTAACACGATCATTGTTGTGATGAACTTTACCACCTTCTATTGCTGCTTTGGCAATTGAGCGGGTTTTAAAAAAGCGTGCTGCCCAAAGCCACTTATCAATTCGCATTGAATCTGTGATTTTAGTTTCATGCTGTTTTGACATTCATTTCTTTCTCATGGTTAATTTGGTCTAAATAGGGGATTAATGATCTTAGATCATTGATTGCAGGATACTGAAGTTTAGACCTTTCGCGCTCAGGTTGAGCGCTAGATGGTTGGGTAATTGTGATTAGATGCTCAATACCAAAAGATTTAGCACCTTCGAGTACAACCGCAGTATCATCAACGAGAACGCAGTGACGAGGTTCAAATGGGTGCATTTGCTGTAATTGATCCCAAAATTCAAAACGCTCTTTAGCAAAACCGATCGTTTCGCTGCTGATCATCACTTCAAAATAAGAGGTGAGGTCAACTTGATTCATTTTCAATGCCAAACCTCTTTCATCAGCATTGGTGACTAACCACATTCGGTATCCAGCTTGCTTAAGGCTTGATAATAACGCAATGCATCCCTGTCTCGGCTTGATGAATTCTTTGTGATCGTGTTGAAGCTGAAAAGTATTAACGCCGACTTTGGCTGTCCAAAAGCGCGTAGAATACCAATCGAGCGTGTGCTTATGATCTTGATAAAATTTAAATAGAATTTGATTGCTCTGCTCTAAACTGATTTGATGAGTTTTGGCATGTCGCTCAGGGAGTTTGTGATTCCAAATTAAATCGTCAAAAGCAAGATCGAGTAGGGTTCCATCCATGTCGAACATGATGATGGGTTTATTCATTCATCTTTCCTCAGGTATTGTTGCAATTTAGCACAAATAAAAACAACAAAATGGGTGTTATTTAAATATCGATTTACACCATCATTTGATGCAAAAGGTTGGACTCGCATCAGCATTTTAAAATTGAACTTCAAGAATGGGTGTGCGTGGTGACTTCTATATTTCATTCCATTCGTATTATATCGAATTAGATGTGTGAGGTCACAAATTTAGATCTTGATAATGAATACAAAAATAGTATAGAAGTCGCTATGAAAGCATCATATTTTTTGAAAATGGTGCATAGGAGTTTGAAGTATGACAAAACATGATAATAGTTCGAAACCACACAAAGAATCTAATGAGGATAAAGGGAATCAGGACTCTTTTAAAAATAAAGAGCCTGTAAAAAAACCGAATGAACAGCCTGAAAGTCCAGTCAAAGAGCAAAAATAAAAAACAAGCCTTCTTTAAGAAGGCTTGTTTTTTTATGTTGATACTGACTCTAAGGCGCGCTCTGATTTTTGGAACTATTGCGGGTGTTATTTAAGATGTATTGAGGGTTGTTGGCAATCATGCTTCGGATTTTGTTTTAAAAGTGTTAGAGTTCTTATGATTGAAATGGGTTATGTGTTTCAAAGTGGTTATATTTTATAGGTTTGCTACTATAAATATAAATCCAACAATGCAAATTAAATCACGCTGCATTTTAGGCTGAGGTTCTTAATATGATCGTCGTGCTTAGAGTGTGTAGCGCCAGAAAAAATAGGTTTTATCCATGTTTATCACAACGCATGCTCCCCAAGATCAACAAATGTTAAATTTGGTTCCGATTTTGGCTGTTGCAAGCCAAATATTATTAGAAGAATATCAAAACTATTGTGCTGGACGTGATTTTAAAATCAACGAAAAAGATGACCATTCTCCTGTAACTCAAGCAGATTTAAAGGTCAATCAATATCTGCTCAGAGAGCTTGCAAAACTTACACCTGATATTCCGATCATTTCTGAAGAAAGTGATTATTCAGAGCGACATGAATGGCCTCAATGTTGGATGCTAGACCCTTTGGATGGTACGAAGGAGTTTATTCATGAACGTGATGAATTTACAATTAATCTGAGTCTTATTCAGAACCATCAAACTGTATTTTCAGTCATAGTCGTGCCGACTGAGAAAGTTATGTATATGGGCTATTTGACGGATCTTCCTTATAAATATTCATTTATGAACAATATTTGGGAAAAATATTGCAAATTTAAAGCCTCACCAGTCGATGCCATCCAAATTGGGCTGAGTCATAGTAGTAAAAATCCTAAGTATCAACACTATATTGATTATATTGAAAGAGAAATACCGGTTATACGTCGTGAAGCTGGAAGTGCTTATAAATTTTGTATGATGCTTGAGGGTGAAATAGATATTTACCCAAGATTTCATCCAACCTCCGAGTGGGACACTAGTGCTGGACAAGGCTTGCTAGAGAGCATAGGAGGTGGTTTGTTGACCTTGGATTCTGTGCCATTTACCTATAATCAGCGTGATACTGTTTTGAATAATGGTTTTATCGCCTATCGTGATCCTGAAATGAGGCAATTGGCTTTAGATGCGTTGTCAAATGTACTTTAGGGGAGTGGAACTATAATTTCATCGTGTTATAGTCAAATTAATTTCATTTATTAGAATTATTATGTCGCTGAAGTTGCTTCCTCCAAGTATGCTCAGAGCGGTTGATTTACTGCCCGATGTTGCTGTGCCTGTTACACTATTTACTCGCCACTCAATTCGTGAAATGGTGGTGGGCCAAGGACTCGCTGGATATGATTTGCAATTAACAGATCAAGGTAAGGATTTGGCACAGGCTTGGGGGGCTTATCTTATTGATCAAACAGATCGTGTGATTGAACACTGTATTTCTAGTCCAATTCAACGTTGTATTGATACTGCAGCACTGATGATTCAAGGTGCTGATCAAATCAATCCTAAGTCAAATACCCATCATATTAAAATTGTTGAGCAGGGGCTTTTGGTCGAGCCTGGTAGCTTCGTTTTAGATATCGAGCAAGCTGCGCCATATTTTAAGCAACAAGGTGCTTTGGGATTTATTAATAGCTTTGTAAACAATACTTTACCTGGGATGAAGCAGCCAATTACAGGTGTGATTGATGTTTTACATTTGCTTTATCAAACTCACCCTCAACAGAATCATGGATTAAGTTTGGCGGTTAGCCATGACACTATTCTGGCTGGTATTCTGGCTGTGATTTCAGGTAAAACACAGATTATTCAGCAGGATTGGCCAGAAATGATGGAAGGTTTGTTTGTTTGGTTTGAAGGTGAAGCATTCATAGATGCAAAATTGAAATGGATATGGCGTGGTGAATGTAATGAGCTGTCTATTCGTGAATTTATAGAGCAAGAAAGATAGTAATTTTAATATTATTTAAGTATTGTTGATAAATTTAAAATATAAAAAAAGCCCTTAAAGGGCTTTTTTTAACGCAACTTAGTTAGAAGCTAGAGCTTTAACTTGTGCATTTAAACGGCTCTTATGACGAGCAGCTTTGTTCTTATGGATGATACCTTTGTCAGCCATACGGTCGATTACAGGTACTGCAGTTTTGTAAGCTTCAGAAGCTGCTGCATAGTCACCTGCAGCGATCGCTGCTACTGTGCGTTTAAGGTAAGTACGAACCATAGAACGTAAGCTTGCGTTGTGTTTACGTGCTTTAACGTTTTGACGAGCACGTTTTTTTGCTTGAGCAGAGTTTGCCACTCGTGCACTCCTTGAAATTGATTGGTCTGGGCGGGCTGAAATTTCAACTAAATACAAACATTAGAAGAATTTACACCAGCCCGTAAACAAGTGCCATATTGTGATTAAATGATGCGGCAAAGTCAAGTCTTGACATGCTTTGACAACATTTTTGATGCAGATAAAATGCGGTTAGCACGTTAGATTAGATAAATATTGGAAGGAATGGCGAAAAAATGATTAAAAATATTAAAAGTGCAATAGTTATAGGGGCAACTGGTTTAGTTGGTCGATCTTTGGTAAATCATTTGAATCAATTGGTAGATTGCGAAAGAATTGTCGTAGTTGTTCGTAAGCATGATGAACAATTTGAACAGTTCACCAAAGTTGATCAGTTGGTCATTGATGACTTTTTAATGTTAAATGATGAGGACGCTTCTGAATTCTCACATGCGTTTAGTTGCCTAGGAAGTACAATTAAAAAAGCAGGCTCTAAAGAAAATTTTTACAATATCGATTTTGAGATAAATGCTCATTTTGCTGATTTGCTCGTGAATACCGATACTTTTTTTGCAATTGTAAGTGCGGAAGGTGCGAATGAAAGATCTCCATTCTTCTATAATCAAGTGAAGGGAAAGTTAGAAAATTATCTAAAATCATTATCACTCTATCAATTGGCGATCATTCGACCTTCACTCTTAATTGGTGAAAGAGCTGAAACAAGGACACTCGAAGATATTTCTCAGAGTATTTTCAAACGAGTATCGCAATTTCTGCCAAATACATTCAAATATAAGCCAGTGACAGCAGAGCAAGTCGCTAATACTATGGTCGTGAGCGCAAGAACTCAAAATGAAAAAATTAAGATTTATGATAATTTAGAGATTCAAAAACATAACTGAGGGTATAAAAAGTGACAACGCCAACATTTGTGACGTGTGATTTACTGGATGACCATCCTGATTTAGATATTCAAGTATTGTATCCATCTATTGATGGAAAATTCTTCAAAAGTTACGGCGGTGTAAAAAGCTTTGGGGGTGAAGCTGTCACTGTTAAATGTTTTGAGGACAATTCACGAGTAAAAGAGTTACTCGCTACAGATGGGCAAGGCAAAGTTTTAGTTGTAGATGGTGGTTCTTCCATGCGTTGTGCATTGATGGGAGATATGATTGCTGAGTCTGCCGTTAAATATGGATGGGGTGGTGTCATTATTAATGGTTGTGTTAGAGATGTTGATGCTATTGCGAGTTTAAATCTAGGCGTGCACGCACTTGCGGCTATACCTCAAAAAAGTAATCGCAAAGGGGTGGGCGAAACCAATATCACGATTCAAATTGGAAATATCACAATCCAACCAGGTGATTATATCTATGCAGACAATAATGGAATTATTGTGTCCAAGACAAAATTAGTCGATTAATTTAAATAAAACAAAAACGAGGTAATCAGTATGGTGATTCATCAATTAAAAGTGGCTCAGGCGCTAGCTTCAGCTGTTGCAGAAGGTGGACGTGGGACTTCAGGTACACCGTTTCCTAAACAGCCAGAAAAAGCATTAAAGCTTTACGAATTTGAAGGATCACCATTCTGTCGTCGTGTAAGAGAGGTGTTGACTTTACTTAATCTTGACTACGAAGTGTATCCTTGTCCGAAAGGTGGAAGGGTCTATCGAGATCAAGTAAAAACACTTGGTGGTAAGATTCAATTTCCTTTTTTAATTGATGAAAATACTGGGGCTAAACTTTACGAGTCTCAGGATATTATTCACTATCTTTTTAAGCATTATGGTGAGACAGGTCAAACACCGAAGCAATTCTCACACTACCCCAAATTGCCTGTAGTTGCTCTAGCTGGAACACTGATTAATGGTGCTCGTGGGATTTTTATAAATAAAGCGATTAAGCAGAGACCACAACCCGAGCATTTAATTGAGCTGTGGGGGTTTGAAGCGAGTCCATACACCAGAATCGTGCGCGCTGAACTCACAGAACTTGAATTACCATTTAAGTTTCATAATGTTGCTAAAGAACGTTGGCAGGATCAAGGACCAGCGATTTTACGATTGAAGCCTGGGAAATATATTCCTTTGGCTGGCGGTAAACGCGAGCAGGTTGTAAAGGTAATGAATCGCAAGGGGAAGGATATACAAGTCCCGTATTTAGTTGATCCTAATACAGGCGTAAAATTGTTCGAATCGAAGAAGATTGTAGAATATTTAAGAAAAAATTACGGTTAATTTTAGTTTGAGTGCTTTTTGGTCATGAATATAGGTGTATTCGTGACCAAATGCTAAGATAAAACATTATTTTGAGTTTTCAGCTTTTCTTACCGAACTATGTTTAAAAAAATTTCTGATTTGTTTCAAAAAAAACCATCGGCTGAGCAAGTTTATTTACAGACCCATCAAATTCGTCATGATCCTGAATTAGGATATATTATCGATGACGTTGTTTTGAATGAACTAAATGAAAGATTGTCATATTTTTCGAACCGAAAGGTTACTCGTTTTGATGATTTGGAAAATTTATTTTATCGGGGAATGTTGATCAAAGAGAAAATAGATCTCGAGTTGAATACAGGTCGTTTTACTACGAGATTAGGTAATAATCAACAGAATCTAGAACAGTTAAAAAAATTCGTGATATTGCTCAATGATTATTATCGTGAATTCAAACGTGAGCGCTAATGTTTGCGACTGAATGTTTGTGATATCTAAAAATAACTCATTCTCGATTTTGAACATGATAAAATAGTGCAATGTCCTACCAGACTTTTAAAGCGATCTTCATGTTCCAAAAAGAAATTTCTCAACTTAATCTATCACAAATAAAATCTGGCGAAAAAAGATGGTTAGGGGCGCTTAAAGGCTCTGCCATCGCTTTGCTTTTAAAAGAAATAAGTCAAAACTCTGATCGACTCTTTGTTCTGGTAGCTAGAAATAATCAACATTTAGCTCAACTTGAGAGTGAACTTGAATTTTATGGTGTGAAGCCCACCATCTTTCCAGATTGGGAGATCTTACCTTACGATCGGTTGTCTCCGCATCAAGATATTGTCTCAGAAAGATTATCAGTGCTCTCTAATATGCCAGCAAAAGGGATACTACTCATTTCAAGCACAACTTTGGCACAACGTGTTGCGCCGACGTCTTGGGTGTTAGGTGAGCATTTTGATATTAGCGTTGGGCAAAAAATTGATTTAGAAAAGCAGAAACAACGCCTGATTCAGGCTGGTTATCATTTGGTCGATACTGTATATGATCATGGAGAATTTGCTGTTCGGGGAAGTTTAGTTGATATTTTTGCTTCAGGGCAAGATGCTCCAATTCGAATAGATTTGTTTGATGATGAAATTGATTCTTTGAAATTTTTTGATCCAGAAACTCAAAGGACCACGACGAAACTTGAACATTTTAAGGTTTTACCAGCTAAAGAGTTTCCTTTAAAAGAAGGTAGAGCTCAATTTCGAGACCGTTATGCTGAAGAGTTTCCAACGGCGAACCCGAAAAAAAATCCGATTTATCAGGATGTAATGGAGGGTATATCTTCACCCGGATTGGACTATTACTTTCCGCTGTTCTTTTCAAAAAAAGAAATGCTAGAACAAAGTAGTATTACATCATACTTACCAAATCATTCCATTGTCATTACAGATCGAAATATTGAAAGTGAATTAACTCAATTTTGGAAAGATATTTATCAGCGTTATGAAGACCGACGTCATAATGTTGATCAACCTTTATTAGCTCCAGAACAAATCTTCTTTCAACAAAATCAAATTTTTGAACAACTCAATCAGTTTCCTCGTATTATCGCATCTGACGAAGTTTTTGAACCTAAAGCGGGTGTAATTAATACCTCTGCTGAACAGCCACCTCGTTTAGCGGTAGAGCCTAAACATCAACAGCCATTTCATGCTGTAAAATCATTTATTGATGCTGCGCAACACCCTGTCTTACTCGTTGCTGAAAGTGCGGGACGTCGTGAATCGTTAAAGGACTCCTTGCGAGCAAGTATGGGTGAAATTCCTGTTGTAGAGCATTATCAGGAGTTTATTAATCAACAATATTCAGTAGCAGTAACGCATGCACCACTTGAACGTGGCTTGGAGATTAAAGGACAAATATCTGTCATTTCAGAAAATCAACTCTATGAGCATCGTGTTGTACAACGCCGTAGAAAACGCCAGCATGAAGTTTCTGAAGAGTTCTTAGTTAAAAGTTTAACTGAATTAAGTATAGGTGCTCCTGTAGTTCATATTGATCACGGTGTAGGTCGCTATGCGGGATTAGTGACTTTATGTATTGATGAGCAAGACCACGAATTTTTGCAACTTAATTATGCTGATGATGCCAAAGTCTATGTTCCTGTCACCAATTTGCATCTGATTAGTCGATACAGTGGAGGTGATCCTGATTTAGCACCACTGCATAAACTTGGTACTGATGCTTGGAATAAAGCTAAGCGCAAAGCACTAGAGCAAATACATGATGTTGCAGCCGAACTTCTTCATATTCAAGCAAGACGCCACTCAAAACCAGGTATTCAATTTGAATTAGATCACACTGCTTATATGCAGTTTGTTAGTGGTTTTGCTTATGAAGAAACGCTTGATCAAGCGAATGCTATCGAAGCGACTTTATACGACATGCAACAAGCTAAACCAATGGATCGTTTAGTCTGTGGTGATGTTGGATTTGGTAAGACAGAAGTGGCGATGAGAGCTGCTTTTGTTGCTGTACAGAACAATAAGCAAGTTGCTGTTTTAGTTCCAACAACTTTACTTGCGCAACAGCATTATGAATCTTTCAAAGATCGATTTGCTGATTGGCCTATCCGTATTGAAGTGTTATCTCGATTTGGCTCAAATAAAACACACTTAAAAACGATCGAAGATTTGGCAGAGGGTAAAGTTGATATCGTCATTGGAACGCATAAAATTTTGCAGGAAAATGTCCAGTTTAAACAACTTGGATTGATGATTGTTGATGAAGAACATCGCTTTGGTGTGCGAGATAAAGAACGTATTAAAGCGATGCGTGCCGATGTAGATATGCTGACGCTAACCGCTACGCCAATCCCGCGTACCTTAAATATGGCGTTTTCAGGTATGCGTGACCTCTCAATTATTGCTACACCACCTGCACGCCGTCTCGCTGTTAAGACCTTTGTCAATGAGCAGACCGATGCCACGATGAAAGAGGCGATCTTGCGTGAACTATTACGTGGTGGTCAGGTTTATATTTTGCATAATGAAGTGGATACCATTGAACGAGCGGCTGAAAATATTCGGTTGTTAGTTCCTGAAGCTCGGGTTGCAGTTGCGCATGGTCAAATGCGTGAGCGTGAGTTAGAACAGGTCATGCAGCAGTTTTATCATAAAGAATATAATGTATTGGTGTGTTCGACCATTATTGAAACGGGAATTGATGTACCAAATGCCAATACAATTATCATCGAGCGAGCAGACAAGCTAGGTTTGGCACAACTTCATCAACTGCGTGGTCGTGTGGGGCGCTCTCATCATCAAGCCTATGCGTATCTGATGGTTCCGTCTATTAAAGGCTTAAAAGGTGATGCTGAAAAACGACTTGATGCCATTCAGCGTGCTTCTACTTTAGGCGCTGGTTTTGTATTGGCAACAGAGGATTTAGAAATACGTGGAGCAGGCGAGCTTTTAGGTGAGCAACAAAGTGGTTCAATGCATGCAATTGGATATAGTCTATATATGGAAATGCTTGAGAAAGCGACTAAAGCTATCCAAAATGGTAAGACTCCTAACTTTGATGCCCCTTTGTCACTCACGGCTGAAATTAGTTTACATATGCCTGCATTAATTCCAGATGAATATTTAGGTGATGTGCATCAGCGTTTATTGTTCTATAAGCGAATTAGTAATACGGATACACAAGAAAAACTCGATCATATCCGTATGGAGCTTATCGATCGTTTTGGTGTGCTACCTCAACAAGTGAAATATCTTTTTACTGTTCATCAGGTGCGTATAAAAGCAGAAAAATTAGGTATTACCAAAATTGATTGGAGTAAGCAGGGTGGCCAAATTGAATTTTCACCTGATACTCCTGTTCAAGCGATGAGTATTATCCAAATGATGCAAAAACATCCGACATTTTTTAGAATGGACGGTGGTCAACGTCTGAAAGTGATGGTTATGCTTGAGGAAAATGATAAAAGAATTCAGTTTATTAATGATCTTTTAGATGAGTTGATGAGAGGGCTCAACTGATCTAAGTTGGGCTTGAATCTAGACTTGTTCATTGCTCAAAATGCACTGGCTGACAGTCAACCTTATAGGTTGATTTTTTAGCGATGCATTGCAATGAATGAGTGAGATTCAAATCAATGAAATACATATTTTTTTGTATCGAAACACATGACTAATAATACTCAGTCTAAAACTGTTGTGTTAGTATTAGCTATCCATTTAATTTTTGCGTCATTTATAAATATATGTTTAGTTTGCATCCACAACTTGCTCAAGATACTTTTTTTGTTGGCGACTTTCCACTTTCAACTTGTCGTTTAATGAATGACATGCAATTTCCATGGTTGATTTTGGTACCGCGTGTTCCTGGTGTAACTGAATTATATGAATTAAGCCAAGCAGACCAAGAACAATTTTTAAGAGAATCTAGCTGGTTATCTAGTCAATTATCTCGAGTTTTCCGTGCGGATAAAATGAACGTTGCAGCACTAGGAAATATGGTTCCTCAACTTCATTTTCATCATGTAGTTCGTTATCAGAATGATTCTGCATGGCCTAAGCCTGTTTGGGGTGCTTCACCTGCAGTTCCTTACAGTAATGATGTTTTAGCGCATATGCGTCAAACGCTCATGCTCGCGCTACGTGGTCAAGGTGACATGCCTTTCGATTGGCGTATGGAGTAAATACGTCAATTTCAAGGAAGAATAAAAATAATGTGAATTGAGGTAATAGCAATTGCCATTTGAACGAATGCTGGATAAAGAGCCACAGCAGTTTGAAGTACTCCTCAGGATGATGGGGTATGTGATGATCGCGATTCTTGTTGTGATCTATTATTTCACTTCACAAAACCAAAATTATCAGATTTTATACCCTCTATTTATTTTTTTGCTGATTCTATTGGCACCCCGAATTTCACACAGTATCCAATATCGTTATGGTAGTAAAACCAGACGTTTTGCGTTCTTTATTATTGATGTTGTTGTTGTAGCTACCGCCTTAGCAGCAGTGCATTTAAGTTTGTTGCCAACATTTGTTTTCCTGTTTGGATTGGTGTTTACCGCCGTTAATAATAAAATTTCGATGATGGTGAGTTCGATTGCAATTTTAGTTGCGATCATTGTTTTTTATATTTGTACAATTTTTATTTTTGGTTTTGAAGATTATTTCCAGCAAACTTCAATCGAATTGTCCGTAGTCTCGTGTATATGTGCGATTCTTTTTGTGAATTTTGCTAATTATTATCAGAATCGACGTGTAAAAAAATTAGATGTTCAACGTCAAACTTATTTTAAAGAAATGAATCGATATATTGAGTTATCGAATCAGTTAAGCCGCTATGCACCAATTCAATTGTGGCAATCAATCATGCGTGGTGAAACTGAAGCGAAACTTGAATATAAACGAAAAAAAATTACGATTTTTTTCTCTGACATTCAGGGATTTACTGAGCTTTCAGAGACTCTTATTCCAGATGACTTAGCTTTTGTTTTGAATGATTATCTGAGCCATATGACTGAAATTGCCAAGCAATATGGTGGAACAATTGACAAGTTTATGGGAGACGCGATTCTCATTTTCTTTGGAGATCCAGATTCGCAAGGGGTTGAGCAGGATGCCAAAAATTGCATCGATATGGCGATGGCAATGCGTCAACAAATGAAATTTTTGCGTGAACGCTGGGTGAAAATGGGATACTCAGCACTGCATATACGTATGGGCATTAGTACAGGTTATTGTCACGTTGGTAACTATGGCGCAGTTCATCGAATGGCATATACCATTGTTGGGCGGGATGCAAATTTAGCTGCAAGACTTCAAAATGCTGCAGAAATTGATGAAATTTTAATCTCGGATGAGACTTATAAGTTAGTTAAAAACTATTATCTTTGTGCACCTCAGGAACCTATAGAGCTGAAAGGGATTCATGGTTCAATTAAAAGTTGGCAGGTCATGGAAAAATATAGCACCAAGCAAACCCATCAACATTGGTTTGATTACGAGTACAAAGGGTTTCAACTGGTGCTGAATATGGAAGAAGTACAAAATTACGAATATGCTGAATTAATCGCAGTTTTAGAAAAAATGATTGAACGTATTAAACTTCAGCAAGATTTAACCAACTCTTCTGGTATTGTGAAGTTAAAACTATCTGATGAAGTAAAATATCTAAATTAGGATTTTATATCTACATAAATAAAAAGGTCACTTAAGTGACCTTTTTTATATGGTTTTACAAATGATTAATGATTTTCAGAAGCATGGTTAATCGTGTACTTCGGAATTTCAACTTCTAAATCATCATTTTCAATTTTTACTTGACAAGAAAGACGTGAATCAGGCTCTAAACCCCAAGCACGATCGAGTAAATCTGCTTCTACATCATTCATTTCTTCAAGACCGTCAAAACCTTTACGAACAATGACATGGCAGGTCGTACAAGCTGCAGACATATCACAAGCATGTTCAATTTTGATACCATTTTTTAGAAGGCTTTCGCAAAGATTGGCATTTTGCTCAACTTCAAACTCAGCACCTTCAGGGCAAATTTGCGCATGTGGAAGAACTTTAATACGTGGCATAAATTTTTACCTATGTTTAGTTTGAGTTTGACCAATCGTCAAGCTTAGTGCCTTTGAGAGCATGATCAATATGTTGATTCATTCGTTTTGCAGCAAATGCATCACTATGAACTTTTAACGCAGCAACAGCAGCTTCAATTGCTTCAATATCAGAAGTTTCAAGTTGTTGAGCCAAATGAGTTTGTGCAGAAATTAAATCCTGAGCTTCCTGTTCAGTCAAGAGTTTAATATCAGCTTTAAGCGCTTGAGAAAGAGCTTCAAGTTCTCGTTGAGCTTCAACTTTAGTTTCATGTAAATGACGAAGGGCTTTATCTTCTGCTGCAAATTTAAAACCATCAACCAGTAGGCGCTCCATATCAGTATCAGATAAACCGTATGATGGTTTAATATCAATCTGAGCTGAGACGTTAGATGTTGTTTCACGAGCAGATACCGATAAGAGACCGTCAGCATCGACTTGATAAGTCACTTCAATGCGTGCTTGACCAGCAGTCATCGGTGGAATGCCGCGTAAAACAAAACGTCCGAGACTACGGCAATGTTCTACTAAATCGCGCTCACCTTGGACAACATGGATTAACATCGCAGTTTGACCATCTTGATACGTGGTGAACTCTTGACGACGAGCGACAGGAATTGCAGTATTACGTGAAATTATTCGCTCTACTAATCCACCCATGGTTTCAATACCAAGTGATAATGGTGTTACATCAAGTAGTAAAGAACCATCGGTGCTATTACCAATTAATTGGTTGGCAGTAATTGCAGCACCAATTGCAACGACTTCATCTGGATTAATGGTACACAGGGGTTCTTGACTAAATACTTCTGCTACAGCTTTTTGTACCGCATAAGAGCGAGTAGAGCCACCAACTAAAACGACATTTTTAATATCGTCTAATTCCAATTTAGCATCACGTAATACTCGTTTGCACACTGAAATCGTTTTATCTAGAGCAACTTTAATGATGCTTTCAAACGTTGCACGATCCAATGTTAATTCGTTTTCTAAAAGCTGAAGATTAACTTGATCTTGGTCCGATAAAGCTTCTTTCGCTTTACGTGCTGCAACAAGGAAGTGTGCATACTCGTTATCATCTAAGGTCTCGATATTGAGCGATTTTTTAGCCCACTTGACGATAAGACGATCTAAATCATCACCTCCAAGTGCAGTGTGTCCACCTGTAGCGAGTACCTCAAATACACCCTGTGATAAACGTAGGATGGATACGTCGAAAGTACCACCACCTAAGTCATAAATCACATAGTTTTGATCTGTACTTAAATTTGTTGCTTGATCTAAACCATACGCTACAGCTGCTGCTGTAGGTTCGTTTAATAATCTCAGTACGTTTAAACCAGCGAGCTGTGCAGCGTCTCGTGTTGCTTGGCGTTGTGCCTCATCAAAATAGGCAGGTACTGTAATGACAGCACCATTTATGGGATTTTTTAAACTTGCTTCAGCACGATCTTTTAGATTTTTTAGAATTTCAGCAGAAATTTCGACAGGTGTTTTACGACCTTGCGCTGTTTCAAAAGCAGGCATCTGATTGTCTTCACCCACCAATTGATATGGGTGTTGAAATTTAATATCAGCTTTTGAGCGTCCCATAAAACGTTTTACAGAGACAATAGTATTCTGTGGGTCACGAGTTATAAACGGTTTTGCGTCATTGCCGAGCACAGTAGAGTTTTCAGCATAATGTACGATAGAAGGAAGTAACACTTGACCTTGTTCATCGTTTAGAACTTTAGGTTTGCCAGAAAGCACAGTTGCTACAAGAGAGTGGGTCGTACCTAAATCAATACCAATAGCAATGCGATGTTCATGTGGCGCACTTGATTGTCCAGGTTCAGCAATTTGCAAGAGTGCCATGTGTTAAATCCCTTGAAAATAAAACAAAAAAATAAAATTAGAATTCGTCATCTAAGTCAAAATCTTCATCATCGAGAATACGATCTTCAGCTTGATGTATATCATTCATCACTTTTTGGAAGAAACGTAATTTTCGAACAGTATCGCGAGACTCAGCCCAATCTTCAGCTTCAAAGTCTATTTTGAATTCGCGAACTAAACCATCAATCCATTGTTGCACTTCAGTTTTTAAAGATGAAAGTTGTTCAGAACTTTGAGCTTCATCTAACTGTTCACGAATTTCTAATGCAGATTGTAAAAATTCGAAATCATTGATGGATTGATCTAAATGATAGTCTTGTTTTTTGAGTGTAAGTAAATATCCAGCACGGCTGTCAACTTGAGATAAAACTTTATAAGCTTGATTGATTTCGCTAGATTTGATCAAGGCTTGGTCTTTATTTTCAGCTTTATCTGGATGATATTGTTGCTGCAATTTTAGAAAGTTAGCTTTCAAAGTTGCTAAATCAATATCGAGTGCTACAGGGAGATTAAACAACTCAAAATGATTCATGGATTGGAAATTCCAAAATAGTGAAAAATAAAAGTGGGCGCTGAATAGAATTAAAACAGTGCAGGGCACTGTTTTAATCAGGTAAAAAGAGAATGATTATCTTAAACAGTGAAAGATTCACCACAACCACATTCACCTTTTTTGTTTGGGTTGTTGAATTCAAAACCTTCGTTTAGACCATTTTTAACATAGTCCATTTCCATACCTTCTAGATAAACAAGGCTCTTCGGATCAACGAAAACTTTAACCCCAAACTGTTCAAAGACTTGATCATGTTCGTCAACTTCATCAACGAATTCGAGAACATAAGCCAATCCAGAACAACCTGAAGTTTTCACACCAACGCGAATACCTTCACCCTTACCGCGATTCAATAAATAATTGCTGATATGAGTTGCAGCATTTTCAGTTAAATTGATCATGAAAACTCCATTCAATCATCAAGCGCTAAATTAAGCTTTCGCTTTTTTGCTACGGTAGTCTTCTACAGCAGCTTTAATTGCATCTTCTGCAAGTACAGAGCAGTGTACTTTTACAGGAGGAAGCGCAAGTTCATTTGCAATATCAATATTCTTGATTTGCTGTGCTTGGTCTAAAGTTTTACCTTTTAGCCATTCAGTTACAAGTGAACTTGAAGCAATTGCAGAACCACATCCGTAAGTTTTGAAGCGAGCTTCTTCAATTACACCATTCTCATCCACTTGGATTTGAAGACGCATAACGTCACCACAAGCTGGTGCACCGACCATACCTGTACCTACGTTTTCTGCGTTTTTATCTAAAACACCAACATTACGAGGATTTTCGTAATGATCAATCACTTTTTCGCTATAAGCCATGATGCGTCTCCAAACCTCAGGGTCGGCTGATAATATTTAATATGGGTGCATCTTATTAAATTTCAATATTTAAGCTTAATAAGATGCATGTGTTTGGTTTAAATTAGTGTTCTGTCCATTCAACTTTCGACAGATCAATCCCTTCTTTGTACATATCCCAAAGTGGAGAAAGGTCACGTAATTTTTCTACAGCAGCTTTTGTCACTTCTAGTACGTGATCAATGTCTTCTTCAGTCGTATATTTACCAAAACTGAAGCGAATTGAACTGTGTGCTAACTCATCAGATAAGCCTAATGCACGAAGAACATAAGAAGGTTCTAATGTTGCAGAAGTACAAGCTGAACCAGATGAAACAGCAGCATCTTTAAGTGACATCATTAAAGATTCACCCTCAACGAAGTTAAAACTTACGTTTAAGTAGTTTGCTACGTTTTGAGTCGGATGACCATTTAAGAAAACTTGTTCAAGATCTTGTAGACCATTCCAAAGTTTGTCACGTAGAGTGCGTAAGCGAGTTTGTTCAGCAACTAGGTTTTTACCTGCAAGTTCAAATGCTTCACCCATACCAACGATTTGGTGTGTTGCAAGCGTACCAGAACGCATACCGCGCTCATGACCACCACCATGCATTTGAGCTTTAAGACGCACACGTGGACTACGACGTACGTAAAGTGCACCGATACCTTTAGGGCCATAAATTTTGTGAGCAGAGAAACTCATTAAATCAATTTTCATGGTTGATAAATCGATTTCAACTTTACCAGCAGCTTGAGCGGCATCTACGTGGAAATATGTCTTATTCGCACGAGTTAATTCACCAATAGCGGCAACATCAGTCACAGTACCAATTTCATTATTGACCATCATTAATGAAACAAGAATTGTATCTGGACGTAAAGCAGCTTGAACCATTTCAGGAGTAATTAGACCTGTTTGAGCTTCTGGTTCAAGATAGGTAATTTCAAAGCCTTCTTGTTCTAATTCACGGCAAGTATCTAAAATTGCTTTATGTTCAATTTTACTCGTAATGATGTGTTTGCCTTTTGAAGCGTAGAACTGTGCAACACCTTTCAGTGCAAGGTTGTCAGATTCTGTAGCGCCAGATGTCCAAACGATTTCGCGTGGATCTGCTTTTACAAGATTTGCAACTTGCTCACGAGCGTATTCAACTTTTTCTTCAGCTTGCCAACCATATGCGTGCGAACGTGATGCAGGGTTACCAAAAGTCCCATCGAATGTAAGGCATTCCATCATGCGCTCAGCAACTTGTGGGTCGACTGGAGTCGTTGCAGCATAATCAAGATAAATTGGACGTTTCATGTCAAATACCTGTAACCGATAAAAGGGCTGAATCTAATGGAGCTGTATTCTGGCGGATCGCAACAGTTTGAACGTTATCGCGAGCAACTAAATCAGCAAGAGAGATTTTAGCTAAGTAATCGGCAATGTGGAGGGAGAGTTCTTGCCATAAATCGTGAGTTAGACACATTGCGCCATTTTGGCAGTTACCTTTGTGGTCACAACGTGTTGCATCAACAGTTTCGTTTACAGCTTCAATAATTTCTAAGACCGTAATATCAGAAGCATTACGCGCTAAATGGTATCCACCATTAGCACCACGTACACTCGAAACCAAGCCATGACGCTTTAATTTAGCAAATAGTTGTTCTAAATAAGCCACAGAAATAGTTTGGCGAGTAGCAATTTCTGCCAAAGTAATGGTTTGTTCAGTCGGCTGCAAAGCTAGATCAAGTAATGCAGTCACTGCGTAGCGACCGCGAGTGGTTAAGCGCATGATTCGATACACGTGTAAAAGGCTAGATGATGAAATTTTATGAATTCCGACTAATTTAGTCAAGTATTTTTTCTAAAAACCAACTAAATTAATCGGAATTAAATATGGCGAGGATTTAAACAGATAAAACTTTATTATTTTAATAAATAATCAATAAATTATACACGATTAAAGCCACGAAGAGAACCGAAACTATCCCGAACGCAATATTGATACGTTTTTGGTTGGTTTGCATGCGACGAATACGATTTTTATATTGTTTTACCTCAACTTGAAGTGTATTGATTTTAGATCTTTGTAAGTCAATTTTTTCAAGTAATGGTGCAATGCGTTTTCTCGAAGCCTTTGTATCTTGGTCTTCAGAAGCTGTTGTTAACCAGTTTTTCCAATCTGAAAGTAATTTCGGTGTTGAGAGATGTAATGCTAAATCTCTGAATTCGTCTTTAAGGGTTTGATCACCTTCAATACGCATTTTTTTCAAACTTCTGCGGTTTGCAAACCCGAAAATTTGAATGATATCGACTAAAGTACTACTTACCTTGAGGTCAGGTTCTTTTTCTGGCGCTTGAAGGTCAAATAAGATGCCTTTATCCGTAAATTGGATATAGAAGTCAAAATAGGGGATATAGCTATTCATTTTAATTGTAATTTGTTGTTCTACAAATTTTTTTGCTTGAAGGCGAACAACATGGTCATGTTTTAAGACGAAAGAATAGAATGTCTCTAAAACTAACATAACAATGTTAAGCAACAAACGGGTATGACCTTGTTGTTGTTGCGATTCACTCATAAAAAAATCCTATTCAAATTTAATAAATCTAAAAAGTTCTATTAACACAAACTTAAATTAAGTCTAAGATTACATCATTTATCATTGCTTTGTAGAACAGTTTTGAACAAGGTTCAATAGCGATATTTGATATTATCAATGTATTTTATGCACGAATAGTCAGTTTAGAGGCTAAAATATACAGGAGTGTAACGGTGGATCAAGATGTAAATAACAATAAAGAACAGGAATTAATGGACAACTCACAACCTGCAAACTCACGTAAAACAAAGCATCAACGCAAGTCCACACTTGATTTTCGTAAATATACTAAACAAATTTGGCTTGCTGGTTTAGGTGCTTTTTCTCGCGCAGAGGAAGAAGGTAATAAAATGTTTGACTCTTTAGTCAAAGTTGGTGAAGAGCTTGAATCAAAAACGGTTGAATTTACAGATCAAACAGTAAACAAAGTTGCGGAAAAAACTAAAGAGTCTGTTACGGATAAAAAAGATAAGGTGGAAAAACTTTTAGATCATGGGGTGAGTACTTCGCTTAATCGTATTGGGCTCGTCTCAACTAAAGATGTACAACATCTTGAGAATATGATTTTAGATATTCACCAGAAATTAGATGTGCTCATTGCTGAAAATCAAGCTTTACGAGCCAAACTCGAAAAAAAATGATGGATTTAGAGATAAAACTGTAATTTTGGTATTTTTTGTCGCTTATTTTGATCAAAACAGGTCGAGCAGTATTGCGTTTCCCCCCAAAGCATTGCTATAAAGTCGTCATGGCCTTTTAAAATACAAGCCTTGGATTTTAAACAAACGATATAAGAGGACGTAATCTTCATGAATAAATCAGAATTGATTGATGCGATTGCAGAGAAAGGGGGATTGTCTAAGACTGATGCTGGTAAGGCATTGGACGCGACTATTGCTTCTATTGGCGAAGCGCTGAAAAAAGGTGACTCTGTTACTTTAGTAGGATTTGGTACTTTCAGCGTTAAAGATCGTGCTGCACGCACTGGTCGTAACCCGAAAACTGGCGAAGAATTACAAATTAAAGCAAGCAAAGTTCCTAGCTTTAAAGCTGGTAAAGGTTTAAAAGATTCTGTAGCTTAATTCTTATTAAGTCCAAAACGCGCCGACTTGGCGCGTTTTTTATTAAAAAGAAAATTTATGGCTTCATCTGATATATTCGGTTTGGATTATCAGTTAGAATCGCTTTGAAATAAAATATTGGAATACCTATGGAATCGTTTCGTAAACTCATTAAAGGGTGGCTCGGCAAAGTCCTTCTAGTATTATTTTTGACACCATTGGCATTGGTCGGTATTGAAGGCTATTTCGGTGGTGGAAACAAAGATGGGATTGCTAAAACCGTTAATGATTTAGAAATTTCTAATAAAGAGCTAGAAGTTCAAACGAAGAATTATAAAGATCAATTCTTACAAATGGTTCAAGGTGATGAATCACTTCTGAATCAATCGTATATTGAACAAATGGCTCTAGATAGTTTAATTGATCGTGCTTTATTGGTTCAGCAGGCTGAAAAGTTAGGCATCAGTTTAAGTGATGCTCAGATTGAACAAATGATTGCTCAACAGCCAAGTCTGCAGGTTGATGGTAAATTTTCACAACAAGCTTATGAAAACTATCTTCGATCAATTAATATGACGAGCCAGGGTCTAATCCAAAATTTAAGACAAGATCATGCGCTTCAAATGTTAGTTTCAAGCATTCGTGATAATTCTTTGGTAAGCCAAAGTGATATTCAGCAAATCGCAAATCTACAAGGTGAGCAACGTACGTTATTTATGTCATCTGTAAAATTGGATGATTACAAAACGTCTGTAAAAATAACTGATGCTGAAGTCGCTGCTTATTATGAAAAACATAAAGTGCTGTTTAAGCAACCTGCCTCAGTTGATCTTGATTATGTATTGGTAACGCCTGCTATGGTAGCAAATGCCACAACAACTGTTACAGATGCAGAATTAAAACAAGCTTATGATCAATATGTAACTCAACAAAATAAAAATGCCAAAGTTGAAGTCCAACATATTTTGATTACAACAGATAATCGTACTGCGCTTGAGGCTGAAAAAATAGCCAATGATGTTTATGCAAAAATTCAATCAGGATTATCTTTTGCAGAGGCTGCTCAACAGTATTCTGAAGATTCTAGTTCCAAAGATAATGCGGGTCGAGTTGATGGTTATGAAGCCGGTGTATTCGGTGATGCTTTTGATAATGCAGTTCAAGCTTCAAAAGGTACGATTTCTAAGCCAGTAAAAACCGATTTTGGTGTACATATTATTCAAGCTAAAGCTGCTCAAGTGAATGTTGCTAGTTTTGAGTCTGAAAAAGCACGTCTTGAAGCTGATTTATTAAAATCTAAAAATGCCAATGCTTATTCTGATCTAGTAAATGGTTTGAATGAGCTCGTTGTAAGTAGCGATGCTTTAGATGTAGTCCCTCAGGAATTAAAATCGGCTAAATTGGTTACTGCGAATAATGTAACTCTTGCCACTCAAAATACAGTCCTAGCGGATCCTGCTGTAAAAGCTAAGATCTTTAGTCAAGATGTAAAAAATGGTGATCGTAATGCGACCAGCAATATACAATTGGCGAATGGTGATACAGTTTGGTTGAAAGTTCGTGAATACCGTGAAGCTGGTGTTCAACCTTTATCAGTAGCCAAAGCGAAGGTTAAAGAAAAGCTGTTGAATCAAAAGGCATATGAAGCTGCTCAAGCAAAAGTTGCTGCAATGTTAAAGGATTTTAAAACACTACCTTCACAGCAGGTTTTAACTAAGCATCAGCAATCTTTCGTAAATGCAGGTGTGTTTACTCGTTCTCAAGGTCTTAAACGAGAAATTGAACGTGCTGCATTTAGTGTGCCTGCACCTAAAGCAGGAATGTGGTCTGTGACTACAGCTCAATTACCAAATGAAATGGTAATTATCGGTGTGGCTGAGGTAAAAAAACCATCTATGGATTCGATTTCGGCTGAAGAAAAACAGCAGCTTGCACAGCTTTATCAAAACTATCGTGGTACACAATTACTTAAAGATTACACTGAGTATTTAAAGTCAGTTGCAAAAATTAAGTAACTCACCAGTAATTCTATCTTCATAAAAAAAGCACTTCGGTGCTTTTTTTATTTTGCTATGATTTATTTAATTCGATTAATTCAAATAAGTATTCCGATACTGGCTTGGACTGCATAGATAATGTTTTTTGAAGGCTTGACTAAATGCAGTCTCTGATGAATAACCAACTTTGTGCGCGATTTGTTGGATTGAAAGCTGGCTCAAGCGTAAAAGTTGACTGGCTAATCTTAAACGGTGTTTCTGTAAGTATGCTAATGGTGTTTCATTCACCATATTTTGAAATAAATGAGCGAATTTTGAACGCGACATAAAGCAAGTTTCTGCCAATGATTCTACAGTCCAGTTTCGTTCTGGTTGGCTGTGAATCGCTGAAAATGCAGGGCTCAATTCTGGGTGAGTAAGTGCATTTAACCAGTTATTCTGATCTGTAAGCGTGGAAATGTAATCTCTCACGCATTCGATTAACATAATACTCACCACGTGATCCATAATCTTATGGCGACCAGGTCGGTTCATCTTGGTTTCATCAGCCACGAAATAAAGCCCGATCCTTAACCACTCCGGCTCTCTAGCATTCAGTGCATTGTTTAAATGGATATAAGTGGGTAAGGCTTGAATCAATGGTCCACCCATAATACTGTCCATGTTAGATCGTATACTGAAGATGAGAGATTTCTCAGATTTATCATCTTCGTCACCGAGGATAATTTCATCATCTCTTAAACCTTTAAATAAATGATCTATTTGAGTAATGTTGACTAATGTTTGTTCTTGATGGCTATAGGCTTGATGTGACATTCCAGAAGGAATAATTGCCATATCTCCAGCTTTTAAGTGTAGCTGTTCGCCATTTTGAAATTTAAAAAAGGCTTCACCGTATAATAAAATATAGGTAATCATGGCTGTTTGATGACTTAACTCAAAAGCCCATTTACCTTGTGCTTGAAGGTAGAGATATTCCGTATTTTTGAGGTGAATATCTTCAAAAACTTGACTGAGGGCATCCATGTTTTTCGTATATTCCCTATACGCTTACAATTGCTGAATCTTAACATGTGTAAAGATTTCTATAATGTATTTTAGCTTCAAAATCGTTGTGGAAATACGACTCAATAGCTTTTTTGGACGATTACGACTGTATTTGAAATTTGAAATGAACAAAGATAAAAATAAGAAATAGAAAAGGAAAATTGCAAGTGAATGCAAAGGTAAAAGTTGAAGAGTTATTGAGTCAGAACCCGATAGCGCAAGGCTTACAACTGGATAAGAAGCGTTACTTATGGTTGCTTAGTCCAGCACTACCTGTATTAGGGATGGGCTTTTTGGCTGGATATCAATACGGACCTAAAGCAACTAAAAAATTGTTTGCATTAGGTGGACCTTTATTATTACACGTAATTATTCCCACCATTGATGCTTTGGTCGGTACTGATGAGAATAATCCGAGTGATGAGCAGATCAAAAAATTAGTCAGTGATCCTTACTATGATCGTATAGTAAAAATGTTTGTTCCTTTACAATATGCAGCCAATTTTTTTGCTGGATACGTGGTCTCTCGTAAAGAAACCCCATTGTTGGATCAGTTGTTGATTGGTTGTACTATGGGGTTGATCAACGGTATTGGTGTGAATACTGCCCATGAACTATGCCATCGACCGAAGCGTGCAGATCATTATTGGTCACACGTGACACTAGCACCACTTGGATACAATCATTTCCGTATTGAGCACCCATATGGGCATCATAAGCGCGCAGCTACTCCAGAAGATCCAGCGACTTCTAAGATGGGTGAGACCTTTTACGAGTTTCTTCCAAGAACCATTAGCGGTGGCTTGAAGTCAGCAATACAGATTGAAAAACATCGATTAAATCGTAAGGGTGAGTCGTTCTTTTCACTGAAAAATGAGTTATTTCACGGCGCAGCCATTAGTGCAACTTTTCACGCAACGATGCTAAAACTGTATGGTAAGAAAATTTTACCATTCTTAGCCATACAGTCACTTTACGGTGTGACTTTATTTGAAATGGTCAACTATCTTGAGCACTACGGCTTATTGCGAGAAAAGAAAGAAGATGGAAGTTATTCGCGTACTATGCCTGAACATAGTTGGAATAATAATAACATCACAACCAATCTATTCTTATACCAGTTGCAGCGCCATTCGGATCATCATGCTTATCCGACACGACCATTCCAAGCATTGAGAAACTTTGAAGAAGCGCCAGTGTTGCCAAGTGGATATGCGACGATGTTGATCCCAGTTTTAATACCTAAGTTATGGTTTAAAATTATGGATAAGCGCGTATTTGACCATTATGGTGGCGATTTAAATAAAGCCAATATTCATCCAAAACGACGAGCAAAAATTTTTAAAAAATTTGGTGTTATTGATAAATTATTGGGCTAACACTCAAAAATAAAAAAACCGACCATGGGTCGGTTTTTTTATAATACTTTTAACATGCGTATTTCGCATGCATCACTATGTCCAGTATTTCCTAATGGGTGTTGTAGATGTTGAAAACCTAATTTTTCATATAATTTTACAGCCTGCCAGAGAGATGCTGTGGTTTCGAGATAAATTTGCGTGTAACCCTGATCTCGTGCAAATTGGATACATTTTTCTAGAATTTGTTTTGCAAAACCCAAACCTCGTATTGAGGGCATAAAATACATTTTTTGTATCTCTAGGGTGTTTTCGTGGCCCAGCAAAGGTGCAATGCCCCCACCACCAAAGACCTCGTGTTGGTCATTGCTAATAACCCAATATATGGAGTGAGGTTTTGTATAAACGTCATAGAGTTGATCTAGAATTGGATCTGCTACTGCGAAGCCTGATTCAGCAGCGAGAGCAAACTCCACTGAGACTTCACGAATGATTTTTGCAATATGGGGATTATCTTGGGGTTGAATAGTTCGAATAAAGTACATAATTGATGAAACTTAGTAAATCTTCACAGAGTATATCTAAGTTTCATCGGAGTTGAGTTTAATTCAACGTGATTTATTTCAATTCGCTTGATGATTTTCCAAGTTCACGGCGCGCAATAATAAGCTGTTGAATTTGTTGTGTACCCTCGAAGATATCTAGTATTTTGGAGTCACGCGCCCATTTTTCCAACAACTCATCTTCGGTATAGCCTACACTTGCAGCAAGTTCGACACACTTCAATGTAATTTCATTACAAATTCGTCCAGCTTTCGCTTTTGCAATTGAAGCTTCACGCGAGTTAGGCTTTTTATTGTCAGCCATCCATGCAGCTTTTAGGGTTAATAAACGAGCAGCTTCCCATTCTGCTTCCATACGATAAATCTGAGCTGCAATATTTGAGGATTGAAGGTAGGGGGTGGCATATTCAGCATCTAGTTGGTCTTTAAAAATTTCCTTGATACGCTCTAAAGACGCTTTAGAGCACCCAACTGCCATTGCGGCCACAAGAGGGCGTGTATTATCAAAAGTTTCCATGACTCCAGCGAAACCTTTTGCAACATCGATTTCAGCATTGCCTAATAAATTTGCAGCAGGGACACGACAATCGATAAAGCGAATGACAGCAGTATCTGAAGCTTTAATTCCGAGTTTATGTTCAAGACGTTCAACGGTCATGCCAGGCGTGCCTTTAGGAACAACAAATGATTTGATTGCTGCACGCCCAAGTTTTTTATCGAGTGTTGCCCAAACCACGATTGAATCAGCTCGTTCACCAGAAGTGACGAAAATTTTCTCGCCATTTAAAATATAATCATCACCATCTTTAGTCGCTGTGGTGCGTATTGCTGCAGAATCAGATCCACAGCCTGGCTCGGTAATTGCCATCGCAGCCCAAGTTCCTTTGAAGCGTTCAAGTTGCTCTTCATTGGCTACAGCAGCAATTGCAGAGTTACCTAATCCTTGGCGAGGCATGGTAAGTAATAAACCAGTATCGCCATAACACATCTCAATTACACCCAAAGCAGTAGACATGTTCACGCCATTTTTGTTGCCTTGAGTCGTATCTCCACGTTTATTGACGGCAGCGCCAGCATTCATGCCATCGCCACCTTCATTCATACCATCCAATAGGGATGCTAACATGTCGAGTTCTTTGGGATAAGCATGTTCAGCTTTATCATATTTGCGTGAAATAGGGCGAAGCACGTTTAACGCTGTCTGATGAGCTTGATCAACAAGCATTTTAAATTTTTTCGGATTTTCTAAATTCATCATCTTTGTCCTTAAATTTTTATTATTTGATTAAGCATGTAAACCAGAATGCATAATGGCAGTAGCACGCAAATCTCGATACCAACGTTCAACTGGATGTTCTTTGGTAAAGCCATGTCCACCTAAGAGTTGTACGCCATCAGTGCCAATTTTCATTGATTTTTCTGCGCATAAAATTCGTGCTAAATATGCTTCGCGATGGAAACTTAAACCTGATTCTGCACGACTTGCAGCATTCAAAACCAACATTTTCATAGCATCAATTTCAATAGCCATATCCGCGATCATAAATGCAACACTTTGACGGTGGGATATTGGTTCACCAAATGCGGTGCGTTCATTGGCATACTGAACGCAATATTGTTTAACCGCTTGGCATGTACCCACTGCCATTGCACACCACATTAAATTGCCCAGATCAATGAACGCTGAATAATCAAAATCTTGCTCATTTAGTTTAAATGCTGGTGTGTTGTTAAATTTTAGGCTCACAGATTGGGTTGCTTTAAGCCCCATTGCTGGATTTGCTTTATATGAAATCGTTTCATTTCGCTCAACAATGAAAACCTGAGCTGTTCCATCTAAATCTGCGGAAACCAATAAAAGATCTGCCTGCTCACCTAGAATAACGATAGTTTTTTCACCATTAATGACAAAATGATCGCCTTGGCGTGTCGCTTTTGTTTTTAATTGGAAAGGGTTGAAAGCAGGTGTATTTTCCTGAACAGCAAAAGTTGCAAATAGATCATCTTGTTCGCTAAATGCCGACAAATACTTATTTTGAATCTCTGCTGAACCCCACTGTGTAATTGCATTAATGACTGAGAACGTGGAGAGTAATGTAGCTGTTAATGAGAAGTCACCTTGTGCAAGTTGCTCTGTGATCAGCACATTTGTAACCACATTCTTTTCTGAAGCAACGCCGCCGTATTGTTCAGGCAATGCATAATATTTGACACCTAAATCTTTAAATTGAGCCCATAAGTTTTCTGGAAAAGTAGCTTGGTGGTCGGCTGTATGTGCTAGGGGGTAGAGAACTTCATGAGCAAATTGTTGCATCGCATCAACAGTCATCTGTTGTTCTTCAGAAAGGCTGAGATCAAATAACCCTTTTTGCTGATTGGATAGACGTTGAGTCGGAGTATTGGATTTTTGTTTAAAAATTTTCTGTGTAGAGCCCAAGGTTTTAAATCCAGCCTTAGAACCTTGATAAAGCGAGCGTTCGATAATTTTTCTTAGTTTTAATTGATCGATTAAATCACTGCCTGCGAGCTTAGTGATCAAGGCTAAGCCTAAACCTTGCGCTTTGTTTGCGATATCATTCATTGTTGTAAATTTCCTGATGGTTTTTTTATACAACAAGATCGTGACATGTGTTTAGTGAAATGACTATGTCGAAAATGACTAGCTTAAAAGACTTTTTTGACCAAACAGATAAATGGTAATTGAATAGGTATTCTAATGAAATTTAAGATATATTCTTTTTAGTAATTAAATTTTTTATTTAATAAATTGACCATAGTGACACGATAGATCACTATGGTCTTTGTTCCTTAAACATATGATTGGATCATTTTGCGCACATTTGTTTTTGCTTCGATCACAGTCATGAATGTATATGCACCTATGAACTTACGACTGATGAACATAAATTCTTTCGGTGGAACTGAAAAATAGCGCGATGCCATCGACTTGGATGCTCGTTGCATCACACGGCTATGCAGTTGGCTTTGTTTCCAATCATAGCGCTGCTGTTCATCCATAATGCCTGTTGGTAGGTCTGGATTATTGCTATAAGTACTAAAAGCTTCAGTAGCTAGAAGGAACACTTTTGCCATGTCGGGTTTAATGCTTAATGGCATTGCATCGAAAAACTCATAACCTGTCATAGCATTGACCATGGCTTGAGCATCATGATGATAGCCCGCGGTAATTAAATTACGAGCTACCTTGAGGAGTTGATCATCAAATTGACGGATCGCACCGAAGTCTAAAAGAATGATTTTATCTTCAATTTGCGCGCCGTCACCTAAGCGTACTAGGTAGTTACCAAAGTTAGGATCAGTCTGCATCTCGCCCCATTCAAACACTTCACGAACGGCAATTTCAAGCGATGCTTCACCTAATTTGTTGCGACGCTCCTGAGGGAGTGAAAGCATGACTGGGCTATTAATCGGAACACCACGCTCAAAAGTCATACAAAGCACTTGATCTGTACAATATTGATCAATAATTTGTGGAACAACATAACGCGGATCATCTTTTAAACGCGCTCTAAAACGACGTGTTGTTTCAGCTTCAATTTTGTAATTTACTTCACGGTGCATCATTTCGCGAACCTCATCAAACCATTGATCAAATTCACGAGTTTGAGGAACCATGCGTGTAAGTTTGAGCATGTTCTTAAACAAGCTCATATCTGAGTCAATTGCGCTTGCTACACCTGGATATTGAACTTTGAGCACCAATTCAAGACCATCAGACTTACGTGTTGCACGGTGAACCTGTGCTAATGATGCGGTGCCTAAAGGCTCATGATCAATGGTGAGATCATCGAGTTTAGAGCCAAGTTGGTTGCGCAGTTGCTCATGGATCGCAGGCCACGCGAGGGCAACGGTCTGATTATTTAAAGTGTTTAAAGCTTGCGTGATCTCTTCAGGTAGAAAATGCTCACCATATAACGCCATCATTTGACCAATTTTGACGATAGAGCCTTTTAATTTACCGATTTCAGCAACAAGATAGTCAGCTTGTTCTTTCATCGCTTGTTTACGTTTTTTTTCTTTTTCTTCTTCGCTTGAAAAAATAGAACTCGCACTTGAAGCAGCCCAGCGTGTGCCAGCCAGTAGAGAAGCTTTCGCAATCGAAAGACGGCGATCCATTGAAGAAGTTTTTAATTGTTTAAGCTTTTCATTCTGATCTGACATGAAGTTTAGGTCCTTTAAGCGAATCGCGCAGAGAAATCATTGTATTGAATATTACATGTTATGAACGTATTAAAATAGTTCAAGTATTTCAATATCAGGTGTATAAATGGTCAATTTATTCAAACTTAAATAGCCTAAGCTTTTTAAAGTCGATATTTAACTGGGAGTTGAGCTCGAGTAGACAGAGACACGCGATACTCAGAGATGAATAACTTCATTAAGTTGACAACAGTTTCATGAATAAATCCAAGGGCATATGCTTTGATAATAATGACGCTAGGTAAGCTGAAGAAAAAATATTTAACATCATCCAAACTTGGATTTTCAAAAATTTGATGATCCATCAAAAATTGCTTAAGAAATTGTTTTTCTGTTGTGACACGAGGGGAAGAATCATCACTCCAGTAATTTTGACGCATTGCCATTAAATTATTGTGTTTATAACTCATACTTTAACTTTTGAAATTCACTTTAACTTTTATTAGTTTGAGTCTAAATTTTCTTTTTCAAGTCTGGTGAGCTTTTCGAGAGTCAAAAAAAAGCGGGCAAAGCCCGCTTTTTTTAACAGTTAATTAAACTGCTACGATGTCAACAGCGTTAGGACCTTTAGGACCTTGAGTTACGCTGAATTCAACTTGTTGGCCTTCAGCCAAAGTTTTAAAGCCTGAACCTTTGATTTCGCTAAAGTGAGCAAAAACGTCAGGACCGTTTTCTTGTTGGATGAAACCGAAACCTTTAGTTTCGTTGAACCATTTAACTGTACCTTTAACAGTATTAGACATAATAGGAATCCTAATAAAACTTTAATGTTATGAGTTTGAACTCAATGATGTAACTTGGAAAAAAAATGAAACTTAAAATCTGAAACCAAACGTAGGATTATGACTAACACTGCGAAATAAAAGATTTAATGAAACAACATAAATTTTCTAGTTGGCTTCGAGTATACACGATTATTTTCAATATCGTTAGTTTTAATCAACTTTCTCGCTATTTTAAAACCTGAATGAGTAGACCTTATTCAATGGATAATTCTAACTATTCAAATTTTCAATACAAATTTGCCGAATAACACGGATAGAACTTTTTATTAATAGGATAAAACAAGGTATCATAGACCGTTTTTAAAAAATTGACCTTGGAGACGCCTTAAGTGGATCGACCGACTATTAGCCCTGAACATCTACAGGAAGCCGCTGAAAACTTAACAACTATTCGAGATTTTATTCGTTTTGGAGTTACAGCATTACGTCAATACGATGCACACTTAGGTCAAGGTACTGAAGATTATTTTGCTGAAAGTTCTGCTTTAGTTTTACAAACTTTGTCACTAGACTGGAATGCCGATGCTGAGATTTTAGACTCAAAATTGCTGCCAAGCGAAGTTGCGGAATTCTTGAGTTTACTCGAACGTCGTATCAATGACCGTGTTCCTACTTCATATTTATTAAATCTTGCTTATTTCTTTGGTAAACCATTTTATGTAGATGAGCGTGTACTGATTCCACGCTCACCAATCGTTGAGCTGATTGAAAATCGTTTTGCACCTTATTGTTTGACTGAAAATGGTGAAATGGGTGAAGCGGTCAATAATTTGCCAGTGAATCCAAATCCTAAAACTCCACAGCGTATTTTGGATATGTGTACTGGCTCTGGTTGTATCGCAATTGCTTTGGCATATGCATTCCCTGATTCTGAAGTCGATGCTACTGATATTTCAAAAGAAGCCCTTGAAGTTGCACAAATCAACTGTGAGCATCACAATAAACAGTATCAAGTCGCTTTATTGGAATCTGATCTTTTCGCTAAAATACCTGCCGAAAATCAATATGATTTAATTGTTTCTAATCCGCCGTATGTCGATGCTGAAGATATGGCAGATTTACCAGATGAGTTTCATCACGAGCCAGAATTGGCATTGGCAGCGGGTCAAGATGGTTTGGATCTTGTGCGTAAAATGCTGGCTCAAGCCGCAGACTATTTAACTGAAGATGGTTTAATCGTCATTGAAGTGGGCAACTCAGAATGGGCGATGAAGCAAAACTTTAATACTGTTGATTTCTACTGGTTGCAATTCCAACGTGGTGGGTCAGGTATTTTTGCACTGACTGCAGCACAATGCCGTCAATATCGTGATTTATTCATTCAATCTGTTCAAGTTTAAAGGAGTTGTTGAACATGGCTGGCAATAGTATTGGACAATTGTTCCGTGTAACAACTTGTGGTGAATCTCACGGTGTTGGTTTGATGGCGATTGTAGATGGAGTTCCACCAGGTCTAAAGTTATCAGCTGAGGACTTACAAATAGACTTAGATCGTCGTAAACCAGGTACCTCTAAATTTGCAACACAACGCAAAGAACCAGATGAAGTTGAAATTATTTCAGGTGTGTTCGAAGGTAAAACCACTGGGACATCCATTGGTCTTTTAATTCGTAATACAGACCAAAAATCTAAAGATTACGGTAATATCGCACAAACTTTCCGTCCAGGTCATGCAGACTATACTTATACACAAAAGTATGGTTTCCGTGATTACCGTGGTGGTGGTCGCTCAAGTGCACGTGAAACAGCGATGCGTGTTGCAGCGGGTGCAATTGCTAAAAAATTCTTATTTGAAAAGTTTGGTATTGAAATCCGAGGGCATGTAACACAAATCGGAACTGAAAAAACAGAAAAACTAGATTGGAATGAAGTGCCGAATAATCCATTCTTTTGTGGTGATGTTGATGCCGTACCACGCTTTGAAGCACTTGTGACATCATTGCGTGAAAAAGGAACAAGCTGTGGAGCACGACTTGAAATTATTGCTTCTAAAGTACCCGTAGGCTGGGGAGAACCTGTTTTCGACCGTTTAGATGCTGATATCGCTCATGCGATGATGTCAATTAATGCGGTTAAAGGTGTAGAGATTGGTGATGGTTTTGGCGTGGCTGAACAATTTGGTCATGAAACACGTGATGAACTGACAACTGATGGCTTCTTAGCGAATCACGCTGGTGGTATATTAGGTGGTATCTCAAGTGGTCAAGATATTCGTGTATCAATTGCACTAAAACCTACTGCTTCTATTACCACACCAGGCAAAACGATTACCATTAATCGTGAAGATACGGATGTTCTTACTAAAGGTCGTCACGATCCTTGTGTGGGTGTTCGTGCGACACCAATCGCTGAAGCGATGCTTGCAATCGTGTTAATGGATCACTTTATGCGTCATCGTGCCCAAAATGCCGACGTTGTTGCGCCATTTGAGCCAATTTAACCAAAGTAAAAAAGCGTATGATGTAAAAAGCCAGATGATTGATCTGGCTTTTTAATATAATTTTAAAATTGCAATTGAACGTTTTATGGGGAATTCAATTGAAAATAAGGATATTGGTTGGGGCGATGGTCTTATGCGGATTATCGTATAGTTATGCGAATGGCTTAACACAATCTCAGTTTGATATTGAAGTGAAGTCAATTTATAACGAAATTGAAGCGAGTCAAATTCGATTACATCAATCGGTCGATAGTAAGCAGAATATTTCGTTGATCATTCAAAGAGCTTGTGAATATGCAGATGCATTAAATGCTTTAGAACGATTAGCACAAAAAAATATTCATATGGCTAAAGCAAAAGAAGAAGCATTATTTGCAAAAAAAATGAGAAATTCTTTTGAGTTATCATTCCAAGATTTAGGAACAAGTTATCAAAAAAGTTGTAAGCCTTAAAAAAAAGCCAGTTCAACAAACTGGCTTTTTAGTGAATAATTCATTTATTCGATAGTTTGACCTGTATAACCTTTGATAAATGTTAAGTAAGCAGAAGACTTCTGACCGTCAGCTTGCAGGATGGGACGAGTCACTTCGCCGTTAGCTGTCACGATTTTTAGATCAATTTGTTTTGCGTCTCTAAATGAGTTTAAAAAACTTACAGGAACGACAATAAAATTAGATGAATTCGTTACACCAGCTGCAGTTGCATATTGGGTTGGTTGAATTGTTGAATAGACATAAGGCTGACCATCAACAATAAAGTTCAATTGTTTTATATCGTGCTGTATAGTGTCATTTACATCTGCAGTTATTTTAAAACCATTACGCTTTTCATCATTCCAACGGAGTGCAAGCTCAGGGCAAATTTCATCAGTAGCACAGATGAGAGGTCCTTTGGTTACAACACGTTCTGGATAACTTCCTGCACAACCTGTTAATACAACCAATGCTGAAATAAGCGCTAGTTTGATTTTCATGATTTTACCTATTGTCTTGTTTATTATAACTGTGTACACAATTTGTTAAATCTAACGAAAAATTCTAAAAAATGAAATGCCTAGCAGTCTAATAACACGTTGCAGTTTTGTATCGATGATTAAAAAAAGACCCATAGTGGGTCTTTTTTTACTTTTGCTTAAATTGTTGGTAGCCACTTTTAAATGTTTGATAGGCAAATGATGCATGCCCATCTTTTAAAATGCTATGCGTAATAGCACCTTGATCTGTCACTACAGCAATATCGATAGATTTAGACTGATCAAACATAACGACAAAATTCATTGGTACATCAATGTAATTTGAAGAGTTAATGAGATCGGAATTGTTGACTGATCGTGTATTGGTTTGAGTTAAAGTTGTGTAAGGATAAGTTTGACCATCTAGCGTGAAAATCACTTGCTTGATATCAAAAGATTTTCGATCAAATAGATTGGTATGTACTCTAAATAAATTATTGCTCTGCTGTTTCCAATCAAATGTTAACTCAGTACATGGTTTTGATGGTTCACAAATCACCTGACCACGTGTTTCAATTCGCTTGGCATTTTCTGAAGGTTTAAAATCAATAACATTAGATGCATAAGCTTTTGCAGAACTTGCATTTGGTTTATTGGATACAACGATACACCCACTCAGTGAAAGAGCAGTAAGAATAGATATAAATTGAACTTTCATTATTATCAACCAGTTAAATAGATGTTGTTTTTGTATATGCTAAATTTAGCATACAATCCATATAAATGTTAACCAGTTATCAAAAAATATATATTTATTGTCGTGTTTTGCTATTTTTCTTTTTGTGATGCTTGTCAGGTTGCTTGAATTAAGTTTAAAGGTGGTAAAAAATAATTGATTGAGTCCTTTATGGTCAAACGTTTCTATTTTTGATTGAACACTTTTCAAAAGGTGATATAACTAAAAATAAAGCGTTAATAAAAGAGTATGAAATGAAAACGACTGTGAAATATGTGGTGCTGAAGAGCAAAGACTATCAATTGGGCACTCCATTGTTTGAAGAAACCATCGAGGCAGACTATGCGTATTTCGATTCAATTCCATCAGTCATTCAGTACCAGAATCATGAGTTTAAAGTGAAGTCAAAAGAACTTAATCGAAAGCAAATATTTGATGACTTTGAAGAATCACAAACAATCTTAGTTAAAGTCATCGCACTGAATTAATTTAAAGGCAGCCTTGAGCTGCCTTTCTTATTCTCATCACTATTCATTATCTATTTTATAATATAGTTCTATTCGAAATTAAGCACGGTTCAATATGCACCAAACATTCCCAATCCAAAGTAGGTTAGGTGGATTCTACTTTTTCTATAGAACCATTGTGGAAAGTTTATTTTTATAAATCCAATAAAAACAAGTTGTTATGTTGGTATTTTGCAGGTTTTATTGTGTCACTTTTTTACTTGTAGATTATTTGTAGACTGTTGAGAAACATGCTTAAATCAGTACTGTCTAAGGTATCTGGTATTAAATATGAAACTCAACAAGTCCAATGTTGATGCTATTCCATTGACGACGTCAGGTCAAAAAATTTATCGGGATAGTGAGTTAATTGGATTTGCTGTTCGGGCTACCACCAAATCAAAATCCTATATCATTGAAAGAAGAAATGCAGGGGAACTGTACAGGGTAGTTCTAGGTAAAACTAATGAAATTTCTGCCTTATCTGCTCGTGCTAAAGCACAAACCATTTTGGCTAAAATTGCCAATGGTGAGTATGTAAAGCCATCTAAAAAACAAGTTGTTAATAATCCACTTGATATTACAGTACAAGAAGCATTGGATATTTATCTAAGCAAAAATGACTTCAAGCCAAAAACAGTCAAACAATATAACAAGTACTTCAATTTGTATTTGCGCTGGTCTAATAGAAAATTATTTGAAATCACCAAAAGTGAAGTCCTGGATAAATTTATTGAAGTAACTAAGTTGAGCCCTTCATCTGCCAATGGTGCTGTATCGCTACTGGGTACGTTGTGGAAATATATGCATGTGCTGTACTCAAGTGATGAGGATCCAATCCTGCGCACAAATCCTGTTGATGTTATTGCTGTAACCAAGGGCTGGAATAAAATTGAGCGTCGTGAAAGGCACTTGGATAAAGATGTTATTCACAAATATTACAATGCCGTTCTGAATTATCAGGATGAACTGAATTTAGAAAATACTGCTCGATCTAACACACATCGAGATATACTTTTATTCACAATGTATACGGGTTGCCGTCGTCAGGAAGTTTGTAAGCTGAAATGGACTGACATCAATTTTAAAGATGGAACTGTTGTGTTTAGGGATACAAAAAATGGCGCTGACCATTGGTTTCCAATAGGTGAACATCTATTATCAATCCTGAAAGACCGTTATTTATTGCGTGAGAACGATTGGGTTTTCCCTGCGACAAAAATACCAACGTCAGCAAACATCCATGCCACCTGTGTTGATCGGATTCTAAGAGTCATAGGCGATCAGGTAGATTTTTATGTTTCCATGCACGATTTTCGGCGTACTTTTGCCACGATTTGCAATTTACTTCGATTCAATATTTACGTGACCAAGCGATTACTGAATCATACTGCGAGGCCACGTGTTGATGTGACTGGTGGATATGTGCAAATTCCTATGGAAGAGCTCAGGGCTTCAATGAACATGCTAGAAGCAGTTTATCAGGGCAAAATTGACTGTTTTAATTATGAAAGTGTTTGGGATGAGCGCTTAAAACAAATAAAGGCAGGATAGACCTGCCTTATGCGTACTGAGCCGTGCACGTTGTTGTGCGGCTTTTTTCGTAGGCCAGCACATCACGTTTTTTATAGGCGATGCGTCGTCCAATTTTCGTATAAGGTAACTCAGAACCATCGCAGCGCATTCGTGCCAGTGTCCAAGGGTAGCAACCTAAATATAGAGCCACCACTTCTTGACCAAAATTTTGATCATTTGGAGCAGCGATAAAACTTTCAAGTAATTGCTGTTTTTTACATTCAGCAACTGAGTCCAAGTTTTTTAATGCCATCACGACACCTCTCCCAAAGCTTTAACCACACCATACTGGTCATGTTTATTAATATATATAAAGCAAGCATGTTGTAGAGCGGATGCACAAAGTGTTTTTGCACACGGATAATGACTCCAGTGCCATTAGCCTTTCTGCTCTTTGTGACCTTGATAACCCATTCAACAAAATCAGAATTTAAATGACGCATATCAACCGCTATTTCATAAAGAGCGCCTGTTTCACCTGCATCTAACACCAAGTCTGAGATCGGGTAATTTTCCTGATAATTTAGGGGTGAACCAAATCTATTGGTTAATTCGAGAGAATCAACCGCACGCTCGAAGTCATGGGAAATTTGTATATCTTCAAATAGGAGAGTTTGAAGCAGAACATATTGAAAAAATGCTGATCGAGGTTCGGAACTCAAAACGCATTTGTGCTTCAGCAAAGGTGGCGATTGAGCTGTTTATTCAAAAATCAATTAGAGGCTTGACGTTAGATCAAATGGATCAGGAGTTTATATTGAGTCGAAGCTCTATTAATAACATGGTTTATGCAGGGAAATTTTATCTGTGTGGTCATGATAAAAGATTAAGAATTGATTAAAACGCTTGCATTTAAATGTGAATACGCTAATATGTGATATAAGTGGTCGAAGTGTTAGTTAAGCACTTTGATTGTTAAGAAGCTCGCCATTTGGTGGGCTTTTTTGTTGCCTAGAGAAATGTCATGTGTAAGCAATATCTAGGTAAATTAGGCGGCATTCCTTAATCGTAGTGGTTTAATGTGAAGCGCCGCCAATCAAATTCTAGGAGAGCCACATGCTCCGCAAATTGCTTTGTTATTTAGGCTTTCATGGTGCTACTGAAATTGATTACACGATTGATGGTGATCAAATAAAAGTGTGCCGAGATTGTTTGAAAGAAGTTGAATAACAATCACTCAAGCAAAGAGCTGTTTCATAAAGCTGTAATATTTAAGCAATATAGTTGCCCTGCAAAAGAAGAAAGACGTTGTGACGCAAGTCAAGCCCGTTTAATTGGAGAGAGTTAAACGGGTTTTTTTATTCTTAAAATTCGCCGGACGTATTACGGCATGCAAAACCCTGCTATAGATTCTTAAGAATTGGCGGGGTTTTCTTTTTTATGAGGTGTCGAATGGTCGGTATCGTAGAAGCTGAGAAAAGCCTTAAGAAGCTAGAGAGCGATCATTATCATCTAGCACATCTTAATCACTTAAATAGCCGTGAATCATTCAAACAAGAATGTCAGCGTCGCATGAATGAAATCAGAAACCAAACTGACAACTTAAGACATTTGATAAATGCGGAACGCAAAAAGACTCGCTGAGATTCGTAAGTTGCCTTGTGTGAGGTGTGGTCAATCGCCAAGCCAAGCTGCTCATTCAAATAGCTCCAAGCGTGGTAAGGGAAGAGGGATTAAGGCAAGTGATGAGTTCACGGTGCCGCTATGCCATTCCTGTCATTTCAAGTTTGATACATTTCAATTGGGTAATCGGGCAGAGAGTGAAGCGATGTTTGATCAGTGGCTGGTGAGAGTGAATCGGATGTTGGTGATGGAAGATAAAGAGGTGTTTTGATGAATGCGCTTGAGAAATACTTTCGTCAAAAAGAAATAGAAAAGCAGGCACAAGAAGCAGCAAGGCGTTCAGCAGAGAAAATTATAAAGGAGATAGGAAATGCAAAAAGCCGTGTTTCCTATCCAGAGTCATGCCGACATCACCAAAGCCATTAACTTCATGCATACCAATTACAATCAGGCGATTAATGAGGGTAAGCCTTTACGCGTGGTGATTGATCAGAAGCAGGATGATAGATCCACTGCACAGAATAGGCTCATGTGGATGTGGTTAGGTCAAATAGAGAAAAAGACGGGTCAAGATAAAGATTCACTCCATTACGAGTTTAAGAAACGCTTTCTGATTTATATCTATCGTCGTGATGATCAGGATTTTGCTGAGACCTGTAATGCGATTGCAATGCTTAAGCAGAATGAATGTGAAGAATACCGAGTGATCGCAGAGCAGGTGATAAGACTTTGCAGCACAACCAAGTTAAGCGTTAAGCAGATGACCGAGTATTTGAATTACGTGCATGACTTTGCTGCGGTGAAGTTGGGTGTGCGTTTGACTGTGCCAGATGATTTGAAGTGGTGTTATCAGGAGTAAAGATATGGCGAACCTAACGCCTAAACAGCAAAGGTTTGTCGAAGAATATCTGATAGACCTGAATGCTACGCAAGCAGCGATTCGAAGCGGATATAACTTTAAGGTGATGGAGTTGACTGGTTATTACGTCTATATGCTGATAAATCCGCTGGATAACAAGATTTTCTATATTGGAAAAGGTAAGGGTAGCCGACTGCATAGTCATGTCAAGAACGCCAAAAAGGGATTGATCGACAATGAGCCGAAATACTCAAAAATAAAAGAGATATTAAGGTTTGGTATGGAGCCATTGGCTGTTGTCTTTGAGTCAAACCTTCGTGAGTCGATTGCTTTTAAGATCGAGAAAGAATTGATTCATAGACTAGCTGATTACGACTTAACAAATATCTCGCATGGAACAGTGACAAATGCGGAAAAAATTAAAGCTCAGATAGAGGATTACTATGAGCGAATGGTTCCATTTGATGTTTGGCAAGATTTAATAACTTCGGATTTAAAAAACCAGATCGAAAGAATTTTTGGAAGTGTTGAAAATTGCTATTCAATGATGATGCATGCGCTTGATGTTTGCTACAAAGAGTCACTGAGAGAAATTGAGGTGAAATAATGGTGGTAAAAAAAAAGGTTGGCAGGCCATCCGATTACTTGCCTGAAGTTGGTGATGATATTTGCTCCCTACTTGCAACTGGTGAGAGTCTTAATAAGATTTGTCAGCGACCAGGAATGCCAAGCAGAACATCCGTGTATCGTTGGTTGCGTGAATATGAACAATTTCGTAACAACTACGCGAGAGCAACAGAGGATCGAGCTGAGAGTATTTTTGAGGAGATGCTTGATATTGCTGATAGTGTTGAAGAAGAAACTGCCTCCATTGCGAAAGCTAGACTTCAAATTGATGCGCGTAAATGGATTCTTGGAAAGATGAATCCTAAGAAGTATAGCGACAAGCAAACGGTTGAAATGACTGGCGCAAATGGTGGTGCAATTGATTTAAGTTTAAAGGTGGTATTCGAAAATGATGGAGAAACGAGTACCGAGTAAATTTAAGCCGCTCTACACACATCTAAAAAACAACAAACTGTTCTATGTGTATCACGGTGGTCGTGGTGGTGGTAAGTCTTGGGAAATTGCAGATTTTCTACTGATCGAAGGCGCAAAACAAAAGCATCGCATTTTATGTTGTCGTGAAGTGCAAAAGTCAATTAAGCAGTCTGTGCACAAGTTATTGTCTGATCGTATTGCTGCACTAGGCTTAGGTCATTTCTATCAAATCTTAGAAACAGAAATACGTGGCATTAACGGCACTGAGTTTAGCTTTGCAGGCTTGCTAAATCATACAGTTGAATCAGTTAAATCATTCGAAGGTGCAACAATCACATGGATTGAAGAAGCGCAGACAGTGAGCGCGTTCTCTTTGTCTATTCTTATTCCTACGGTTGTTCGTACCTCTAAGCCAATGGTTATCATGTCAATGAACCCGAAGCTACCAAGTGACGCTGTTTATTCGCAATACGTGCTTGGTGAACGTGACGACACAGTTGTGGTGCAGATTAATTACACCGACAACAAAGAATGCCCAGCAGAGTTGATTGCATTAGCTGAACAGATGAAAGCCGATGACTACGAGCAGTACGAACATATCTGGTTGGGTAGACCCAAAGAAATTGCAGATGGTGCAATCTACAAGGCGGAGTTTGAGCGGATTAAGCGTGAAAATCGTATCTGTAAGGTGCCACATGACCCTAATTTACCTGTTTACACGTCATGGGACTTAGGGATTCTCGACCCGACTGCAATCTGGTTTTTCCAGATCTACGGCAAAGAAGTCCGAGCGATTGATCATTATGAAGCGAACAATGAGCCGTTGGCGCATTACGCTCGCATTCTCGATGAGAAAAAGCAGCAGTATGGCTATCAGTACGAAAAACATTTTGCACCGCATGACATTGCTGCACGTGATTTATCAAGTGGTGTGAGTCGTGAGCAAACTATGGCTAATCTTGGCTATCGAATGAATAAAGGCGCCAGACTTGGTGTTGAAGATCGTATTGAAGCAACACGCCAGTTCTTAAAAAACTGCTGGTTCGATGCTGAGAAATGCAAACACGGTATTCGCGCATTACAAAACTATCGTCGTGAATTTAACGACAAGCTGGAGCAATTCAAAGCAACGCCAGTGCATGACTGGGCTTCACACAGCTCAGATGCCTTTGGTGAGGGTGCAATCAATATCAATAAAATGTGCCAGCCACAGCAAGTAGAAATTAATCCAATCCCAACTATCAATCGTTGGTAATCAAATGGAGTCAAGTCGTGACTGATGAAGCAAAACGACTTGCCAAAATCCACGAAACCGCAAAGAAACAATTTGATAAAGCTCAATGTGCTGTTGCTGATGAACGTAAACAGTGCTTAGAGGATCGTCGTTTTTATTCTATTGCTGGTGCTCAGTGGGAAGGCAAGTTGGGCGAGCAGTTTGAAAACAAGCCTAAATTTGAAGTCAATAAGATTCACCTGGCTGTCATTCGCATTATCAATGAGTATCGCAACAACCGCATCGGTGTGAATTTCATTAGCAAAGATGGTGTGAATAACGATGACCTAGCTGATACATGTGCAAAGCTTTATCGTGCAGATGAGCAGGATTCTGGTGCTGATGAAGCTTATGACAATGCATTCGAAGAAGCGGTAGGCGGTGGCTTTGGTGCTTGGCGTTTACGTGCTGAATATGAAGATGAGGATGATGAAGAAAACGAGCATCAGCGAATCAGAATAGAGCCTATTTTTGATGCTGATACATGTGTTTTCTTTGATCCTGATGCAAAACGCCAAGATAAAGCAGATGCTAAATACTGTTTTGTTTTAACTTCAATGTCCTGTGATGCATTTAAAGAAGAATACGGTGAAGACCAAGATCCATCATCGTGGGATAAAACCATATCAAATAGTAAGTTTGATTGGGCATCGAAAGATTCTGTATATGTTGCTGAATACTACAAAGTCGAAAAGGTTAAGGAGAAGATTCACATCTTCCGCTTAATTGATGGATCTGAAGAGCGCTATACAGCGGATCAACTAGAAGAAGACCCAAGCATTCTTGATGAGTTGAATTCAACAGGCGCTAAAAAAGTTCGTGTGCGAGATTTTGAGCGTAAGCGCGTTCGTAAGCTTCTTATGTCAGGTCAGGGTGTTCTTGAGGATTACGGCTATATCGCTGGTCGTCATATCCCAATCGTGCCTGTATATGGAAAGCGCTGGTACATCGACAACGTAGAGCGTTGCATGGGTCATGTGCGGCTTTGCAAGGACGCTCAGCGACTCAAGAATATGCAGTTGTCTAAGCTAGGTGAAATTAGTGCTTCATCTAGTGTTGAGAAGCCGATTCTAGCACCTGAACAGGTTGCTGGCGTTCAGCACATGTGGGCGAATGACAATATCCAAAACTTTCCGTACTTATTGGCTCACCCACTTAAAGATGCGATGGGTAATGTTGTTGCTCAAGGACCAGTGGCTTACACCAAACCGCCAAGCGTACCGCCAGCAATGGCGGCCTTGCTTCAGGTCACTGAACAGGACTTATCGGACGTTCTGGGTAATCAGGAATCGGGTGATGAGATTGTTTCTAATACCAGCGGTGTTGCAATCGAGATGATTCAAAACCGTTTGGATATGCAGTCTTTCATCTACATTTCGAACTTTGCTAAGGCTGTACGTCGATCTGGTGAAATCTGGCTGTCCATGGCTTCTGAACTCTACATTGAAGATGGTCGAACGATGAAGACGGTGGGTAATCAGGATGAGATTGATTCGATAGAGTTGTTTAAGCCTGTTTATAACCCGACTTCTGGCGAGGTTGAACACACAAATGACTTAACCAAAGCCAAGTTTGATGTCGCAATCGATATTGGACCAACATCGACAAGTAAGCGCAATGCAACCGTACGCTCACTGACCAACATGCTCCCAATGGTATCTGACCCAATGGATCAACAAGTGTTGTCATCCATGATCATGCTGAATATGGAGGGTGAGGGTGTAAGTGATGTTCGTGAATATTACCGCAAGAAATTACTGCGCATGGGTGTTGTAGAACCAACCAAAGAGGAAGCTCAGCAACTCGCGCAAGAAGCTCAGAATCAACAACCTGATGCAAATACGCTGTATCTGCAATCAGAAGCTGAAAAGAACAAATCACTTGCAATAAAAGCACAAGCAGATACTGAGCTTGCGATAGCAAGAGCAGAAGAAACTAAAGCAAAAGCAATCGATTTAATGACACGCCTAGACATGGATGAGCGACAAGCAGTGCTTGAGGCAATCAGTCAGCTAGGTATGCAACCACAACAGGCAACCGTTCAGCCTACACAGAACGAGGAAATGCAATATGTCAATTGAAGACCTGCGTACAGAACTGGATGAAGAAGACAACATTGACCCGATTGAAGACAATCAGGAAAAAGAAAATCAAGAAGATCCAGAAGAAACCCAAGATGAATCAAACCAGTCTGATGATGAGACGTCTGAAGATGAAGAGTTTGTCATTACAGTAGGTGATGAAGAGCCAGAACCATCCGATGAGGATGATTTTAGCGGCAAACCAGCACCAGCATGGGTAAAAGATCTTCGCAAAAAAGAGCGGGAAGCACGCAAACGCATCAAGGAGTTAGAGGCTCAGGTGCAACAAGCCAAACCGGTTGATAAGCCAATTGAAGTTGGACCTAAACCAAAGCTTGCCGACTTTGATTATGACGAAGATCAATTCGAAACCGCAGTTGAACAATGGCATGAGCGCAAACGTCAAGTCGAGCAACAACAGGCAGCAACAAAAGCTGAAGAGGAAAAAGCTAAGCAAGCATGGCAGCAGAGAATGCAGAGCTATGAAGAGCGTCGACAAAATGTAGCATCCAAAGTTCGTGACTTTGAGGAAGTAGAAGAGGCTGCAAAAGATAAGCTCACAGCGACCCAACAGGGCATTTTGATTCATGCTGCTGAAAATCCTGAATTGATTTTGTATCACCTGGGGAAAAACCCAAAGAAAGCGCAAGAGCTTTCTGAAATTACAGATCCAATTCAATTCGCCTTTGCTGCAGCAAAACTGGACTCTCAAATGAAAATTCAAACTCGTAAACCATCAACTCAACCAGAGCGAAAACCTAGCGGATCGGCTGGATTGTCTGGTGTGGTAGATCAAAAGTTGGCGCAACTCGAAGCGAAAGCAGCGAAAACTGGTGATCGCACCGAACTGATCAAATACAAAAAATCTCTACAGAAATAAGGTAAATCTATATGCCAAACTCATTTGCTAAAAAAAATTGACGTTTTCTTCGATGATGTTGTTGCTGGATTTGATGCAACCAATATCAGCTCAAAAAATGTTTCTCAATACAAAGCACCTGCTGAAGCACTTGCTTTAAATGGTCAAACTTTCCACCGTCCAATGCCATTAATGACCGAAATTGTTGATGGTCGTGACATCACTGGTCAATACAAGGATCTTGTAGAACTCACCGTTCCAGCCACTCTGACTGAATCACATATCCGTAACGTTCCGGTGAAGCTGACTGGTGTTGATCTAAATAATCCTTACGCTTTTGACAATATCGTTAAAACTTCAAACATCTTGCTTTCTAACAAACTGGATACATTGGTTGCTAACCGTATTGCAGAACGCGGTACTTTAGCAGTGATTAATTCAGCTGCTATTGATACCTACGACGATGCTGCAGAAGCTGATGCGCTTATGCTTGAGCAACAAGCGACTCGTGGTGAGCGTATTATGTTGCTTAATCCTCGAATGGCTAAAAACATTGCTGGCAACCTTGCTGCACGCCAAACAATGAACACAGCGCCAATGAATGCATATCAACGTTCTACGCTACAACCGATTGCAGGCTTTGATACTTTCCGTGTTGATTATGGCAAATCAATTGCTGGCTCTACGGGCACTGGTTATTTGGTAAGTGGCGCGCAGTCATATACGCCAGTTTCTGCTGATGTGAATGGAATCCCTGCTGATAACCGTACTCAAACTTTAGCAGTTAAAACTGGTACAGGTGCTGCGGTTGGTGATGTGTTCACTATTGCAGGTGTATACGCAGTTGGTCATATCAACAAGCAATCTACTGGTCAACTGAAAACATTCCGTATTCTTGAAATTAATGGTGGCAATTGGACGATTTCGCCTGCAATTATTCCAGCTGATGGTACCTCAGCATCTCAAACAGCGTATGCAAACGTGACTACTGGTGCAGCAGCAGATTCAGCAATCACTATCCTGAATACAAAGACCACAGCGGCAAGTGTGTTCTATGAAAAATCAGCGATTGAAATTGTACATGCTGACTTCAATACCGAGCCGTTTGAAGCTTCTGGTAAGCGTGTTCGTAAAGCGACCACTGACAGCGGCATTCAGATCGTGATGTTGTCCGACTCTAACGTTGATACATTGGCGGCTAACTATCGTTTATTTGTGTGGGCGAACGTGGAAGTGCTTAACCCTGAGTTGGCTGGCATCATGCTAGAAAATCAGACCTAAAACAAAACCATGACGACAAATGCCCGCTATATGCGGGCGTCGTCATTTTTGGAGTAGTGGAATGTCGAATTATCCAAAAATGCTCTACAAGGGCAATAAATCCAAATATGAATACCAAACTGCATCGAATGAAGAATCAGAAAAAGAGCTGATTGATTCTGGCTGGGTAAGCTTTGGTGATTTGCCTGAACGTGAACCACTTACAAGCGGCTCAGTTTCTGAAATTGATTCATCTGCATTCGTACCAGTAGAACAGTTCGATGCACTGGGTGAAGAAAACACCAAGCTCAAAGAAGAACTGGTTGGAGCATTAAAAGAAAACCAAGAACTTCGCAAACAGATCCGCTTTAAGGAGTTGGAAGACAAGCCAGCGGATGAGCTTAAAGCCATTCTTGATGGTGCTGAAATCAAATACAAAGCCAATGCCGGAAAGCCTGAATTAGCGCAGTTGGTACTGGATCATGAGTCTAAAGGCTCTGAATAATTAAGGGGTGCTTATGTCCTGGACTAAAAGACAAATCGTTGAGCAAGCTCTTGAGGAACTAGGACTTGCATCTTATGTGTTTGATATGCAGCCAGATCAGGTTGAAAGCGCAAAGCTCAAGCTCGACACCATGATGGGTTTGTGGGATGCCAAGGATATCCGCTTTGGTTACCCATTGGGCTCAAGTGCGAAAAGTGGTGATCTGGATGAGGAAACCCATATTCCAGATTATGCAATTGAAGCGGTTGTTTTGAATTTAGCAATTCGATTGGCTGGCGCATTTGGGAAGGTCGTACCAGTTGAAGCCAAGGCTATGGCCAAAGACGCTTTTGAGACCATTCAACTAGCAATGCTGAGCAATCCGCCACGTGTGCAGCTTGATCCATCATTACCGCGTGGTGCTGGTCGTAAAGGCGGTTGTCTGCCATTTATTGAAAAGACACCAACCAAAACAGTTTTTGCACCTAATACATCTGTGAGTTTTTCAAATGAATAAACGATTAAATATGACGGATCGTATTGGTCCAAATGATTCTGTTGTGCTGTGGTCTGCGAATAATCAGGATTTTCGCGGTGTGCCGGTTGATTTGCTGATTGAAAAAATTCAGGAGGGTATTGAAAAAGTTGATTACCCACCAATCAATATCCAGCACTTCAACCCTAATGCAAACTTTACACTGGATATAGAAAATCATGAAGTCGGCACATACTTAATTCTTAATCCATCCACAAGCATTACGACTGGCTCAATCAAACTGCCTGAGCGTTATAGTGTGAGTGATGGTCAAGTCTTATTGGTTGCTTGTGCTCAGCAGGTGAATAACTTCTCGGTTGATGGGAATAACGCCCTTGTGATTGGTGCGCCAAATGCTTTGGCAGCAAACGGATTCTTTAAATTGAAGTACGACAAACTTTCAAATACTTGGTATCGAGTGGGGTAAATATGCAAATCCCTATTTTGGATGGAATCTACACTGACAATAACTCTGATTTTCGCACAGCTTACCCTGTCAACCTGATTCCAGTACCAAAAGGACAGGGGATTTCAGCAGGATATTTAAGACCAGCCGAAGGCATTAATCATGTCGCAGACCTGCCAGGTGTAGATCGTGGCGGTATTGTTTGGCGTGGTGAGCATTACCGTGTTTGCGGAACTAAATTCATCAAGATTAGTGAAGGTGGTGAAATCACAGAACTTGGCGATGTCGAAGCAGGCGGGCTATGTTCCTTCGATTACTCATTCGATTACCTAGCTATTAATGCTGGCAATGCGCTGTATTTGTACGATGGTGAGGAATTAAAACAGGTCACTGATGAAGATTTGGGTGAAGTGCATGATGTGATCTGGGTTGATGGGTACTTCATGACAAGTGATAGCGATAATATTGTAATCACTGAGCTCAATAACCCTTTTGAAGTAAACCCGCTTAAATATGGCTCTTCAGAAGTAGATCCCGATCCTATTGTTGGTCTAATTAAACTTCGAAATGAAGTCTATGTGCTTAACCGCCACACCATTGAAGTATTTGATAACGTCGGCGGTGAATTCTTTCCATTTCAACGCATTGATGGCGCTCAAACCACAAAAGGCACGCTAAGCAATAAGACTGCATGCGTTTACATGGATGCAATCGCTATGCTTGGTGGTGGAAGAAATGAAGCTATCACGGTTTATATTTCATCCGCTGGTTCTGCGCAAAAGATTGCGACCCGCGAAGTTGAACAGATCCTTTCAAACTATACGGAAAGCCAATTAACTGAATGTCAGTTAGAGGCTCGACAGGTAGACGGGCACTCATGGCTTTATATTCACTTACCAGATCAAACACTGGTTTATGACGCAGCTGCATCACAAGCTACAGGTCAGCCAACATGGTTTATTTTGAACAGTGGCAACGGTTACACAGCTCGAAATATGACTTATGCCTATAACAAATGGTTTGTAGGACATACGACTGAATCAAAGCTTGGTGTATTGACTGATGAAACTGGTGAGCACTGGGGTAATGAAATCGAATGGCAGTTCGGCACAGCGATTATCTACAACGAGTCAAGCGGTGTGATCTTTCATCAACTTGAGTTGGTTGGCTTAACTGGTCGTAATTCCTTCCACAAAGAATCAAGCATCTATACACAATACTCGACTGATGGGATGGAGTGGTCCATGCCTAAATTTATAAGTGTGGGTAGGCAAGGGCAGCGCAATAAGCGCCTTGTGTGGTTCCAGCAAGGTTATATGCAAAACTGGCGTCTACAGCGATTTAAGGGTACTTCTGATGCTCGGCTATCTATTGCGCGACTAGAAGCCAAAATAGAGCCGTTGGGGGTGTAAGTGATTAAAAGACCTAGCACACCAAGACGCGAAGACTTAGCCAAAGTCTTTAAAGATCCTCGGACTCTAAAAGCATTTGAACAGGTCTTTGAGCTATTGCCAGATGAATTAGAGCGACAGCTTGAAGGGCTGGAAAATGTTCAGGTCGTGGCGGAGAACGCTACAGCTCAAGCAGCTCTAGCAATGGCATTGCTTTATGCAATAGATGAACTGGCAAGTGTTAAAGCTATGGAGCCAGTGCATCAATGTGATTGCCGGTTTGACGACTTAACACCACGTCACGAATCAACCAGTCATGATTGCCCTGTTCCTCGTTATGAGTCCATAACTCAGGACTTGTTAGAACCCACGCAGGTTCAATATCAAGAATTATCAACATTGGAGATAGTCTGATGGCTGTCAAAGTCACATGTATTATTCCTTCTAAGCAGTTAGAAGATGCTCAAACAAACCAATATATTGCCACCAACTCTAAAACCATGATTGACAAGGTGACTGTCACCAATACCACGGCGGCAGCGGTGACGTTTAGCTGCAACCTGGTTCCTGAAGGTGGGGCGGTGGCAGATGCCAATGCAGTCATTAAAACCAAATCAGTAGCAGCTGGTGACACCTATGTTTGCCCTGAATTGGTTGGTCATGTGTTAGAGCCGGGTGATGCGATTAGCATGATTGCAAGCGCTGCTGATTCGTTAACGATCCGCGCATCAGGTCGAGAGGTTACATGATTACATTGCAGCCCCTGAATGAACTGGACCTTATAAACCGTGTGATTTTAGATGCTGCAGTAAATAATGATATCTCAGACGATGCATCTAAAAATCATAAAATTCAACAATTACCCCATACCTTTGAATGTCTTGGGATCTACCAGGATGAAGAAATTAAAGGTCTATTTATGCTTGTTCCACAAAATGCAGTAACAGCAGAAATTCACACATGCCTACTGCTGCGCGGCAAAGAAGCATTTCAGGCAGGGCAATTACTGCTTGATTACCTATTCAGTAATTATCAAAAAGCAATTTCTTATACACCATCAACCAATAAAAAAGCCCTGTTTTATGCGCTTCGACTTGGATTTAAAAAAGAAGGTGTTTTGACGCAATCATTCTTGAAAAATGGCGTGTTGGTTGATCAGGTAGTGGTCGGACTAACCAAAGGAGAGTATTTATGCCAGTTGCAGCAGTAGTCGGGGCAGGTGTGGTTGGTAGTGTTTTATCGAGTCGATCACAATCAAAAGCAGCACAATCAGCATCAAACGCCCAAATTCAAGCCTCGGAAATGGGAGTTGAGGAACAGCGCAGACAGTTTGATGAGGTTCAAAAACTCTTAAAGCCTTACGCTGATGCTGGTTTGGGTGGTCTAGCAGGTCAGCAGGATCTACTCGGAATCAATGGAGCAGATAAGCAACAGGCTGCTATTGATGGAATAAACAATAGTGCTGAAATGCAAACCTATTTGCAGCAAGGTGAAAACGCTATTTTGCAAAATGCATCAGCTACTGGCGGATTGCGCGGGGGGAATACTCAGGCAGCATTGGCGCAATTTAGACCCCAATTGTTGAATCAATTAATTAATCAGCGTTATCAAAATTATGCAGGTCTAACAGCATTAGGTCAAAATGCTGCTGCAGGAACTGGAAATGCTGGAATGCAGACAGCAAGTAACATATCAAACCTTTATCAGCAGTCTGGTGCAGCTCAAGCGGGTGCAGCTCTTGCACAAGGTCAAGCTAGTGCAAATATGTGGAATGGCTTAACCGGTGCTATCGGACAGATTGGCGGTATGAAGATGATGGGGATGTTCTAATTATGCAGCCTATTAATTATATGCTTGATGTGCAAAATCCAGTACAGACTGCAGTTACTGGTCTTACTCAAGGTATGCAAATTGGTCAGTTTGTGCATGCTAAAGAACAGGCTGAACGTGAAGCTATTCAGAAGCAACAGATGCAGCAGGAACTATCTAATTTCGCATCTAAGCCAAATAAAACCCATGAAGATTACGCTAACGTCATGGCAAAATATCCTGCATTAGCAGAAGATTTCAAACGCTCTTATGATGTTTTGGACTCAGGGAAGCAACAAGCCGCATTTAAAACAGCCTCACGTATTTATGCTGCCACAGCGAGCAAGCGTTTTGACTTAGCTAAGTCTATCCTTGAAACGGAAGCGGCTGGTTATGAAAATGCAGGTGATCAAGAGACAGCAGGTTATTTACGTCAACTATCAATGATGGCTGATTCAGATCCTGAAGGACTGCAAACATTAACAGGCCTTACTCTTGCTTCTACCAACCCAAGTCAGTTTAAAGATGTATTGGGTGCAATAAATCAAAACGATCTTACACCTGAAGAAATAAAACTTAAGAAAGCTCAGGCCGAAAAAACTGAAACTGAAACGCTTTGGTATGGCGACAAGAGTCAAGCAGAGATTGATAATATTGAATCTCAAATTGAAGATCGAAAGACTGGTCGCGTTCAGGATCAGCAAAAAATGCAGATTCAGAATGATCAATTTTATGCCAAGCTCGACCAAGACCAACAGCAGTTCTATGAAAAATTAAATCAAGAAGAGCGAAAGATTGCGCAGACTGTATTTAATGTAAAAGAAAAGCCTGAACAGCGTATGGAACGACTTGAGAAAGTGCAAGTATTTGCAGATGTAGCATCAAGTGCCGCTGGTACAGCACAGCTAGCCGCTGAGCTCATCAATGACTATAAGGCGCTCGGCGATGCAACTGGTGCTGGTGTCTGGAATATGGCGCGTCGAGCCATTCCAGGCACTGCGGAATACAACTTCTCTCGTCGCGTTGAATCCTTAAAAAGTCAGGCATTCTTGATTAGTGCTGAAAAAATGAGAGGTCTCGGCTCTTTGACTGAATCAGAGGGAAAGAAGTTAGAAAATGCTATTGCCTCACTTGACCTGAACCAAAGCACAGATCAGGTGGCGAAATCACTCGCTGAAATTGCAAAATACTCAGCAAGCATTGGTCAATCAGCCAATAAAAAAGCTCAAATATACGCAACCAAAGGCAAAGGTTATTCTGCTGAGGTGGTAGAAGCTGCAAAAGCTCGAGGTGTTTCACCTGCGGAAATGCAACAGGTTGCTAATCAGCTAGGGATTGAGTAAATGTTTTGTGATAACCTTTCTTTAACAATAAAGAGGGGTTATCACATGAACTTCAAGAAGATCTTCATTTCCTTGCTGGCGCTTTCTTTTTCTGCAGCGGCTGGTGCGGCAAACAAAAGCAACTACAAATTCACTGTTGAAAATTGTTCTACACTATCTGAATTGGCTGGTAGTGCTTTTGATGCCCGGCAAAATGGTGTGCCAATCTCAGAGATGTACAAAACACTAATTGGAGAGCAAAAAGAAATCCGCGAGGTTGGCAGAATTATTATTGATTCTGCATATCGTAACAAAGTAGAAATGACAGAGCGTAGGTCAAAAATCGCAAAAAGCGAATATGTGGACACAGTTTTTAGAGATTGCCTGCACTACTTAGATAAGTAAAAGCAAAAAGCACCTTAGGGTGCTTTTTTATTAATTAAGGAAAAGTTATGGCTACACGTCAAGAACTTGAAAAAGCTCTAAGCAATCCGAATGTTCGAAAAATGCTGGATGTTATTGCGAATGCTGAAGGTGTAAAACATGGGTATAACACACTGTTTGGTAATGAGCGATTAAGCGATTTAAGCAAGCATCCCGGTATTCTAAAAGAGTTCACCCAGACTGACGGTAAAAAGAATAAAACCAGTGCCGCAGGTCGTTATCAGTTTCTAGAACCAACCTGGAACGGTCTTGCAAAACAGCTCGGACTAAAAGACTTTTCACCCAAAAGCCAAGATATAGCCGCTGTTGCGCTATTGGCTCAAAATGGTGCGCTACCTTATGTCTTGAAGGGGGATATTCCCACAGCAGTCAAGAAATCAGGAGGCACTTGGGCTTCCCTCCCTTCTGCACCAGATAGTTATAAGCAACCTAAAAAATCATGGGGTGATATTAAGGCCATGGTCGGTGAAATCAAACCACCTAATCGCAAGCCAGCGCAGAATAGAATCAATCAACTTGTGACTGCTTACGATAAGCAATCCAAGGCGAACACATCAAAAAACAAGGTTAATCCACAGCAAAGGAAGAATCGTGTCGACAGTTTGCTTGCAGCTTATGACAAACAAAACCATGAGCAGCAAGTGCAACAGGGTGGTTTACCTGATTTTGATGAAAACGGTGTGATTCGAGAAGATCAGCCGCAACAACCAAAACCACAGCAAGCCCCACTCAGTACCATGGATAAAATCATCGGTGGTGCTGAGGCTGGATTGACTCTGGTAACTGGTGCGGTCGGTGGTGCTATTGGTCAGACTGCAGGCGGATTACATGGTATTGCTGAATCTGTCGTTGATGGTACGTTTGGCACTCAGCAAGGTGCACAGAATGCAGTAAACCGAGCTACACAGTTTTCCAATGCTTTGACTTATGAGCCAAACACTGCAGGCGGTCGACGTGCCGTAGGTGCGGTTGGTGAATTCATTGAAGATTCTGGTCTTGATACCTTGCCGCCTGTCTTGGGTGGTGGTGTTGGTGCTGCTACTGCAACTTTAGGGCGTGCATCTGTGCCAGTAGCGACCACAACCGCAAGGGAGGTGACTCACGCTGCCAAACCTGTCATTGCTCAAGTAGTTGAACAGGCAAAACGGCCAGTTGCAGCGGTCACAGAAGCGGCTAAGAGCACTCTTAATAAAGTTGGTGAAGCTACAGGTCTTCGTGCTTCTGATACTGGTGGCAGTATGGGTGCTGCAGCTGTACCAGTAGAAACCACTCGTCAAGCTCTGTTTGATGAATTTAATGTGCCTTCTACGACAGCTCAAGTATCACGCAATCCTACAGACTTGGCAGAAATGCACAATTTAGCGCGTAAAGGTGGTGAGGCTGGGCAGATCATTCAAGAACACTTGAATACACAGCAGCAAGCCCTTGGAAGCGCCATTGATGACATGATTTATAGTAAAGGTGCAACAACAACCAATGAAGCCGAAGTTGGTGAGCGTATAAATGATGTGCTTGGAACTCAGTTTAAAGTGGAGAGAGCTGCCGTAAATAAAAAATACCAGGCAGTTCGCGAGTCTGAAGGCGCACAAACAAAAGTTGATCTTGGTAGTGGGCCAAAGTGGGCAGAAGACGATATCAAGGCAGCTGATGAGCGTGGTATTCAACTAGATAGCCAGTCCGTATTGGATTTGATTAATGAGAATGTTGATCTTGAGACTACTGCAATTTACAGGGATACAAAACGCGCAGCAGTGCGACTTGGAATTGCTGATGATGTTGAGGGGAAATTAACACCCAAACCCAAGGGACAGGAGCCAAACGTAAATCAGATTGAAGAATGGCGCAGGCTAATCAATGATTTGGGAAGCAACTCAGATGATGGTGATATTCGCATCAAAACCCGACTTAAAAAATTGATTGATAACTCTTTAGATAATAGTGGTAGCAATGCTTTCCGTGCAGTTCGTAAAGAGTATTCCCAGTTTAAACAGAGCTGGGAGGGGCGAGCCGTTCTTTCCGATCTGGTTGCAATGAAGAAAGGTGCGAACAGTGGGGATCGGAAGATTATTGATGAAAATATTGTGAATCGAATCATCAAGCCAACCACTTCCCAAAAAGACTTAGAGTTTGTTAAGAAAAAGATTCTACAGTCTGAAGGTGGTGAGCAGGCTTGGAATGATTTACAAGCATCAATCATCGATAAGATCCGCAACGAAGCCTTCTCAGGGGCTCAAGACGCCCATGGTAATAATGCTTTACTTGCATCAAAAATGGAAAAGGTGGTTAAGACTCTTGATGGTACTACACAGCGACTCGATACGCTCCTTGGAAAACAGGAAGCTGAAAAGATTCGCAATGCTGCAGAACTTGCCAAGATCATAAAAACCGTTCCTGAAGGCACTGGTGTCAACTGGTCAAACACTGGGACGCTGATAGCAACCATGATGGATGCCACTATAGGAACGATTTTTACTGGAATGCCTGTACCCGTACCTGTAACGCTTGCATTGCGAGAAGCAGTGAAGCATATGAAGGGCAAGAAAGAGGTAGCAAGAGCACATGCCATCATAAAACAATTTGAGAAGCCAGCCGGAGGCTCAGGTAAGTTCTAGCCACTCAACAAATCAATCCAACCCAGCCTTTTTAGGTTGGGTTTTTTATTGCCAAAATTTTAATAATGGAATTCACGCTATGACAATGTTTTTAGCACCCTACACAGCCATTGCTGATATTGATGGAAGCCCGCTTGATGCAGGTTTTATTTATTTCGGGGAGTTTGGAAAAAACCCGGAAACACATCCGATTCCAGTTTATTGGGATGCTGATTTTGCGGTACCCGCTGCACAGCCGATTCGCACGCGCAATGGCTACCCAATCCGCAATGGCAGTCCGTGTAAAATTTATCTAAAGCAAGCGGAACACTCATTAATTGTTAAAAACAAAAACCTGAGCGCTATTCTTGTTGAGATGAATAATAAGGGGATCTCCTCAAGTTTACTTGTTCGTCCAAATGGGCAATCAGTTGAAACAAGCCTAGTTGAAATCAATGCAACTATAGGCACCAAGGCGTCAAATGAATATGTTGATAATCAGCTTGACTTAAAAGCACCAAAAGCCACGACATATACAAAAATTGAAGTAGATTCTGCTTTAGCTCTAAAAGCACCACAAGCAACTACTTACACAAAAGCAGAAGTTGATACCACATTTGCAGCTTATGTAGGCGGTAGAAAAGCCTACACAACTCTTGCTTTAGCACAAGCAGAACAATCTTCATTGCCTGCGAACACAGCTATTGAAGTCACCAACGATCCAACAGCATCCAACAACGGCACATACCAGTGGAACGGCACAACACTGACAAAGAGTGCTTATGACCCATTGCGTCAAACAATAGCTGAACTTGATAAGATGAGGGGTTCTGTTATTGCAGGCGAGAATCTAAATATTTATCGGCGTGAAGGCAGTTGGGGTATTGCTTCAAATGTTGTTGAAGCTGGGAAAAATAGCGGAGCACTTGGTTATCCGTCGGATATTTCTGTTGAGTTTTCTGAGTTAAGGTGCTCAAAAACACATTTAAATCATATCACTCAGACACTCACGCAACAGTCTGGAATTTGGATGCGTTTAATCGGATCTAATACAGGTGTAGTACAAGTAAATTGGTTTCGTATTGTTGACAGCAGTAAGCACTATTTGCAAAACATTACGCTTACAGCGAATGATAATTTAGACAACTTAGACGCGAACCTTTATTCATTTTCCTCAACAGTGTTAGAAGCTGCAATAGATGCAGGTGATAAAAACTATCCGAGTGTCAACAGAAAAACAGGCGGTGGTCAAATTGTTGTATCTTCGCTAAGTAGCGGTCATCAGATACAAACTATTGTTTTTTCACAAGCTGCTGCCGTCTATACTCGCCAGAAATTAGGTTCCGTCTTCACAGAATGGGTAGTTATTGGTGATCAAAAAACAAATTATGTAAGCCTTGGCGAAGACTTAAAAACTTATACGAAGCGAGGTACTTGGGGTATTGCTTCAAATGTTGTTGAAGCGGGAAAAGCAAGCAATCTCGGCTATCCTACCGATGCAGTAAACGCATTTGCAGAGCTAAGTTGCTCGCAAACACATTTAAGTCACACAACGCAGCTTTTTACGCAACAAGACGGAATTTGGATGCGTTTGATCGGTTCGAATTCAGGAAATACACAAATAGACTGGATCAGAATTGTTGATAGAAATAAAAAAATTTTTGAAAATTATACACTTGAAAGCAGTACAGACTTAAACACTGTCAGAACAGAGGGTATTTATGCTTTTACAACAACAACGCTAAACGAAGTAATTGATGCTGGTAATACAAAAAACTACCCAGCTGGCTTGATTCGAGGTCTTGGTGGTGGTCACTTAATTGTATCGAAAGTGGGTAACTTTCCAGTACAGACTATTATTTTTGCTCGTCAAGCAAGAGTGTTTAGTCGTCAGTTGCTTGGATCAAGTTTTACAGCGTGGGTAGAACAAGGCAATCAAAAAGTCATTATCACACACGGATCATCTTCACTTGCAGGCATGAGAAGTCAACTATTAGCAATGACTTGGAATTTCGGTGGTCTGTTTGTTGGTGCGGCTCAGGGTGGGCAGATAATGGAAGGGATGGAAGCGTATCAAGAAAGCAGACAATTAAAGCTGTCATTTAACGATGCTGTAACAACGCTCAATACAGCAACGCCGGTTACACTTCATTACGATAGAGATTACACAGGCAGTTTAGCAATTGTTGGTGTAAATGAGGTCACATTGTCTAACGGACTTCGAGGTACGTTAGATATGAACAACAACACGTTTACTTCGAAAAATGCAGTCGAAGTGTTTGAAGTAGGTTCGACTCAATTTAATGTAGATTTTGGGTATGCTAAATATTCGCGTGATGCAATACATATCTTCAACGTGGGTAAAAACAATCTAATTAGTGGTGGCTATACCGCTCAAGATGTGATTAATTCAAATAAAAAAATGATTGATCACATCGACAAGTTTTATAATCGTAATTTTATTATTATTGGTCACTACAATAACAATAACTTTACAGAGTCGCACAAGTTAAAAGTTGCAACTGTAAACTCTACTTTAAAGCAACTTTATTGCGCTCATTATCTTGATACGCAAGACTATTTAATGTCGTCACAAATTTGGGTTGATCTAAATATCACACCAACTGAATCTGATCTTACAGCACAATCAAACGATGTACTTGCATTATCTTTATCTAAAGATGCGGGTGTACATTTAAGTGATGCTGTAAATGCGTTAATTGTTGAAAAAATTAGATTAAAGTTGGTGGATTTGGGATATTTTTAAACAGTCCTCCTGTTTATGTTGTTTTAAAGCAACACTAACCCTGATCTTTAATTAGATCAGGGATTTTTAATGTCAAAAATTGGGGGCGTAATGTCAAATGAACCACCAGAGACGGAAGGCTCTTTTTTATTGCCGAATTTATAGGGGGATGTATGCCTGAAAATAGGCCGTACAACAATAATGGATGGGAGGGGAAAATTGATTCCATTCATAAAGACATTCGATTGATCTTGGAACATGTGGCACGCCAAACCTTTATTAACGAACACCATGAGAATGCAATTGCCAAAATTCAAAAAGAACTTGATGCACTTGAATTAAAGGTATCGGGCCTTGAAAACAAGTCTGCAACTCAGGATGGAGGCCTTGGGGTTTTAAGGGTTTTGCTCGGCCTTTGTGGTGGAACAGTTATAGCTGCATGTATTTGGGTGGGCGCATCAATCATTCAAATCAATCAAACACAGTCACTCATGAAAGAGAAAGTCACACGACTTGAGGAAACCTTAAAATGAAATTAATCCAAGAAAGTGCACTTCAGTACTTATCCGTAAAGCTCCCGCTACTGGGGGCTTTTTTAATGCTTGCAGTTTTAGTTATTCAGTGGGCATTAGACTTTAATTTTATCCCTGAGCAATATGCGCCTTTTATCATTGGTACTGTATTGCCAGCCCTAAGCTGGGTAGGTCGTAAAATTGCACAGCCACAATTACACAATCAGTCCTTAGGCTTTGCCACCATTACGGCCGGCCATAGTAATTCTGATCCGGGCGCGGTAAATGGCAATCTTAAAGAAGCCGATTTTGTTGTAACCATTCGAAATGCTTTAGCTTATTACCTAAAACAGGCGGGGTTAGAGGTTAAAACTGATGGTATCGGCACTCAGAACGATCCGTTGTCTTCAGCACTCAAATTGATCAAAGGCTCTAAAATTGCTCTAGAGATTCACATGAATGCAGCAGCAAACAAAACTGCTATGGGTATTGAAACAATCTCATTACCTAAAGATAAGAAATTAGCTCAAGAGATCTCTAAAGCCGTCCAGAAAATCACTGGTTCACGTCTTCGCGGAGATAATGGTTGGATTGATCAATCTAAATCAGCTCGAGGCAAATTAGCTTTCGTACAAGATGGAGGTTTAATTCTTGAAGTTGGTTTTATCTCTAATGATGCTGAAGCCAAGCTAATTCAAGATCGAGCATGGTTGATTGCAAGAGAAATTTCAAAAGTAATTATTGCCAACCAATAATAAGTTAGCCCTCAAGAGAGGGCATTTTGTATAAATGCAAATATTAGTCGGATTTAATATATACTATTTAATATCCTTCATTATCTCAATAATATCACAGGTTTGAAGATTTATAATATTACTGAAATTTTGTCGTCCACCACGGTCAGCCATAGCACCGACTGCCTTGCCGTATATGCTACCAGTCAGATTAGCTACAGCGTCTGCAGCCTCTGTAGCGGCTAAAGCTCGCGGATCTTTTGAAGTACTTTTTACAACTGATTTGGCTGTAGCTGTTATATCGCTTAAGGACTTAGTATATACCGAATCATCTGCAAGTTTGATTTGGAAGCTTAAATCAACAACTTGACGATATTTATTAAAAGTCACTTTAATTGTCGCATAATCATCTTTAGCAGATCCTCTAATGTGATCCATTTTCATAATTAAAAATACGCCACCATTTGGGGTATTGGAGATTTCTGGTTTCCATAGGCGATAATTGCTATTAAATTTGTTAAATCTACTTGCTCGGCCTTTTTTATCATTCCACGAAATACTCTCATTGATCTTACGTTCAAATTTATCCTTTAAACGGCTTTGTTGCACAAACCTAGCATCAAAAGCTTATTCAGCAATATAATTTCAAAATGAATAAGCCTGCCTCTAAAATCTACCGTACAACCA